>NZ_JBHSHL010000014.1:0-297583 GCF_042652965.1 Filifactor villosus | reverse complement strand
AATATCCCGATTTTATTGAAATTCCAACTAAAACGGGCATTCTTTCTGTTTTTAACTCAGAAACTCAGGACTTTTTTGTTTGGAACTGTTTTATCATCATTTTGATTCGAAGACTTGATTTGCAAGCTCCGTTTTTTTGTCTGTTCAGAAATATTTTCAATCTTAAGGCGATACCGCATAATTTGAAAAATCAGCATAAAACTACTTTTGTACGAAGGATAAAGTTTTTAAAATCATTGATTTTAAAAAGCCTTAGTATTTTATTAACTGGATCAAAGATCAGACGTTTGACTTTGCATGGTGTTTCCTTAACACAATCAGGATTATAGATATTTTGACGGACGAAATACTGAACAAGAACATATCTTGTTTTATGAGGTACAAAAACCTTGTGAAATAAATGTTGTTAGAAATTCTATCCTTCATATAAAATCCGACTTATAGCGATAATGCGAATCATGCGACATTTGCCTAAACGATAAGATACGTGTCACATTTCAGTATAAATCAAAGAATCCGGTCAGAGGAAGGTTTCCTCAAACCGGACTTTTTGTACAAGAGAAGGTTAATCTTATTTTAATTTCAGAGCGGAACCGTTGCAGCCGAATACATTGCGGATCTTATGCTGAACGATCTTCTCGATGTTTGCTCTTCCGGGTGCCAGATATTTTCTAGGATCGAACTCGGAAGGTTGGGTCGCCAAAACTTCTCTTATCGCAGCCGTCATCGCCATTCTCAAATCGGTGTCGACATTGATCTTACATACCCCGAAGGTAGCGGCTTTTCGGAGCATCTCTTCAGGAACTCCCTTTGCTCCGGGAATCTCTCCGCCGTACTTGTTACAAAGCTCTACATATTCCGGAATAACCGAGGATGCTCCGTGAAGCACAAGAGGATACATGGGAAGAAGGTTGGATATCTTCTCCAAACGTGCAAAATCCAACTTAGGCTCTCCCGAGAACTTGTAAGCACCATGGCTTGTTCCGATAGCGATCGCCAAGGAATCGACTCCCGTCCTTTCGACGAACTCGACTGCCTGATCCGGATCGGTATAGGTGGCATCTTCCGCGCTCACATTGACCTCATCTTCTACGCCGGCAAGTTTTCCGAGCTCGGCTTCGACGGATACTCCTCTTTCTTTGGCATACTCCACGACCTGTTTTGTCAGACGGATGTTCTCCTCAAAGGGCAGAGCGGAACCGTCGATCATAACGGAGGTAAATCCGTCATCGATACATTGTTTACAAAGCTCAAAACTGTCTCCGTGGTCCAAGTGAAGAGCGATCGGAAGATCGGTCTCTTCGATAGCGGCCTCCACCAACTTGCGAAGGTAGATCGGATTTGCATATTTTCTTGCTCCTGCGGAAACCTGAAGGATCAGAGCGGAATCTTCTTTCTTTGCCGCAGAGACAATTCCCTGAATAATCTCCATATTGTTGACATTAAATGCTCCGATTGCATATTTTCCTTCGTAGGCATCCTTGAACATTTGAACGGTATTCATCAGTGGCATAGTTAAAACCTCCTATTGATTTGTGATAGTCTTCCACGACTATTATAATATGAAATGCAGGAAATAAAAAGAACCTTTGTTGAATTTTAAACGACACAAACAAATAAAACGTATTATCAAATGAGTTTTTTTATAAAATAGAAAAATTAGAAAAATTAGATATGTCACAAAAAAAGATAGATTTTTTTGATTATGTATGTTAAGATGTAGATAAGTAAAAGATAGTAAATCAAATAGGTTAGCGAATTGAGTTGCTATCTTTACTCTGTTATTGGGGGACGAAAAGCAAAATGCAAGTCAAACTGTTTGTTACATAATCAGAAAAAATGTATTAAATAAACGTATCGCATCTGCCTCTATCCCGATAACCACAATACCATAGAAAAAGGGGAAGATAGTATGGGACAGTATGTTGCAAAACGAGTCTTTTCAATGGTAATAACCCTGTTTTTTGTTATTACCTTGACCTTCGTTATGATGCACGCAATTCCCGGTAACCCGTTTACCGGCGAGAAGAAATTGCCTCCGGCGATTGAAAAAGCCTTGATGGAAAAGTTCAATCTGGACAAACCGTTAAGCGAGCAGTATGTGGATTATGTTTCCGGTGTAGTCAGAGGAGATTTCGGGCCTTCCATGAAGTACATGGGACGTAACGTCACCGACCTCATCTTTGACGGGTTTCCCGTTTCAGCGGAATTGGGGGGCTGGGCGATTCTTTTGATTGTGATCTTGGGGATTCCGCTCGGAGTTGTCGCCGCCTTGAAACAGGGAACTTGGATCGACAGGACCACGATCTTTTTTGCGGTACTGGGAGTCACGATTCCGAGTTTCGTACTGGCAACCTTGTTGATTTACTTCTTCGGGGTAAAATACAAGCTTCTGCCTACATCGAGATGGGCATCTTGGAAGAGTAGAATATTACCGACAATTGCTCTTGGAATAAGCTCCGTAGCTTATGTGGCGAGATTGACGAGATCCTCCATGCTTGAGGTCATCAATCAGGACTATATCAGAACTGCAAGAGCAAAAGGACTTTCAGAAACCGTCGTTGTATTCAAACACGCGCTGAAAAATGCTCTGATCCCCGTCGTTACTTATTTGGGCCCTTTGGCAGCAGCGATCTTGACGGGTTCCTTCGTCATAGAGAAGATTTTTGCCGTTCCGGGTATGGGACGTATGTTTGTTGAGAGTATCTCGAACAGGGATTATACCGTGATCATGGGAGTGACCATCTTTTACTCCGTCATCCTGGTAGTTGTTATCTTCCTGGTGGATTTGATCTACGGTTTCATCGATCCCAGAATCAAAATTAATAAGTAGCGGGAGGATATTATGGAATCAATGAACAATATAAAATTGAATAAGAGTGATTTTGAACTCGTCACTCAGGAACGTAAAGATGCCGAAAAGATCGTCCGTCCTTCCTTGACTTATTGGCAGGACGTATGGAGAAGACTCAAGCAAAACAAGCTTGCAGTCGGTTCTCTGATCTTTCTTATCCTGCTTTGTATTATGGTGATCGTACTGCCCTATGTATATCCTTACACCTACGATGCACAGGACTTGTCGAGAACGAATCAGATGGCAAGTGCAAAGCACATCTTCGGTACGGATGCACATGGACGTGACCTGTTTATTCGTGTTATATACGGGACAAAGGTATCCCTTATCGTCGGTATCGTAGCTTCCATCATCAACTTGACCCTCGGTGTTTCTTATGGAGGAGTTGCGGGTTATGCCGGCGGAAAAGTGGACAACTTTATGATGAGAGTTGTAGATATTTTAAGCACCATTCCTCTTACCCTGTATGTTATCCTCCTTATGGTCATCATGCCGGAGAGTAAGGGAATGAAAAATATTTTGATCGCGATCGGTACAGTCTATTGGCTGGGAATGGCGAGGATTGTAAGGGGGCAGATCTTCTCTCTCAAGGAGCAGGAGTTCGTTATGGCGGAGAGAGTCCTCGGAGCTTCCTCCAAGAGGATATTGTTCAGCCATCTGATTCCCAATGCGATGGGACCGATTATTGTCAACCTCACAATGTCGATTCCAAGTGCAATCTTTACCGAATCCTTCCTATCTTTCATAGGCTTGGGGATTTCGGCACCGAGAGCATCCTTGGGAAGTTTGTGTAACGATGTGTTGGATAAGTTCCAAATTTATCCGCATCTCTTGTTTTTTCCGGCGGCAACACTGTGTTTGATCATCTTGGCGTTCAACTTCTTAGGCGACGGCCTGAGAGATGCGCTTGATCCGAAAATGCGTAAGTAAGGGGGAGAAATACTATGTCAAAGCGTCTTTTGGAAGTAAAAGATCTGCACACCTCGTTCTTTACGCACGTTGGAGAAGTAAAGGCGATCAGAGGTGTAGATTTTCACTTGGATAAGGGGGAAGCAATAGGGATCGTAGGAGAGTCCGGTTCGGGCAAATCCGTGACCTCGCTTTCCGTAATGAGATTGCTCGTATATCCGGGAAAGGTGGTCGGAGGAGAGATCATCTTCAAGGGAGAACATATTGAAAAGAAAACGGAAAAGGAAATGCAGCACATTCGAGGAAATGAGATATCGATGATATTTCAGGATCCGATGACCTCGTTGAATCCCGTTTTTACCATCGGGAATCAGATCAAAGAGGCGATAAGAACCCACCAGAATTTGAGCGGAGCCGACTTGGACAAGAAGGCGATTGAAATGTTGCGTCTGGTAGGGATTCCGTCTCCCGAGAGCAGATTGAAGCAGTATCCGCACGAATTTTCCGGCGGTATGAGACAGAGGGCGATGATCGCTATGGCGTTGTCCTGTGAGCCGTCCCTGTTAATTGCGGATGAGCCGACCACGGCCTTGGATGTTACAATCCAGGCACAGATCCTCGAATTGATGAAGGATCTCAAGAATCACTTGGAGACCTCCATCATTCTCATCACCCACGATCTGGGAGTTGTAGCTGATGTCTGTTCCAGGATTATCGTTATGTACGGCGGTTTGATCATGGAGGAAGGAACCACGGAAGAGATCTTCTATTCACCGCAACATCCCTACACCTTGGGACTTTTGAAGTCCATTCCGAAATTGGCGGATAAGGAGCATAAGGAGAGATTGATACCGATCGACGGAACACCTCCGGATCTGTTGAAACCGCCTGCGGGCTGTCCGTTTGCACCCAGATGTGATTATGCTATGAACGTTTGCATGAGCAAGATGCCGCCCTATGCAAAATTGAGTGAAACACATAAGTCCGCGTGTTGGCTGCTTCATAAGGATGCACCTACGGTAGAAGGATTTCTTAAGGGGGTAAACCATGTATAACGAAAATGCTGAAATACTAATAGAGGTCAAAAACTTAAAGAAGTATTTCGATGTATCGGACGGCTTCTTTAATAAAAATAAAAAATATGTAAAAGCGGTCGATGACGTATCCTTCTTTATCCGAAGAGGAGAGACCTTGGGTCTTGTCGGAGAGTCCGGTTGTGGAAAATCAACTACGGGGAGAACCATCATCCGCCTCTACGACCCGACCGAAGGAAGCATCATCTACAAAGGCAATGACATCAGCAAGATCAGCAGTGCCGAGATGAAGCAGTATCGTAAGTCCATTCAGATGATATTCCAAGATCCCTATGCTTCTCTCAATGCAAGGATGACGGTAGGAGATATCATTCGTGAGCCCCTGGACATACACGATATCGGTCCGAAGGAAGGTCGAAAGAAGGTCGTTGAAGATCTCTTGGATGCCGTAGGATTGAACCCGGACCATGCAGCGAGATATCCTCACGAGTTTTCGGGAGGGCAAAGACAGAGGATCGGTATTGCAAGAGCACTTGCAGTTGAACCCGACTTCATTATCTGTGACGAGCCGATTTCCGCATTGGACGTATCCATCCAGGCTCAAGTTGTAAATATGCTTGAGGATCTCCAAAAAGAAAGAGGTCTTACCTACCTCTTCATCGCCCACGACCTTTCGATGGTAAAATATATCTCCGATCGGATCGGGGTAATGTACTTGGGCAAGATTGTGGAACTCTCGTTTGCGGATGAATTGTATAATGAACCCAAGCATCCTTATACCCAAGCGTTGCTTTCTGCAATCCCCGTACCGGATCCGAATATTGCAAAAAACAACCAACGTATCCTTTTGGAAGGAGATGTTCCAAGCCCTATGAACCCGCCTTCGGGATGCAGATTCCGAACAAGATGCAACTATGCGATGGACATCTGTTCAAAAGAAGAACCGGTGTTTAGAGAACTCAGTCCGGGACACTATTGTGCCTGCCATCTTTACAACGGAAAATAGAAAGAATTCTTGTATATAAAGGTTGTAGACCTATTATATAGACATTTAATTTTATTATTTTTAAGGAGGGAATGAAATTGAAAAAGCGATTGATAGCTCTTTCTCTGGCAGCTGTGCTTGGAGTTACTCTTCTGGCAGGCTGCGGCGGTAGCAAGGAAACAGGTGAACAGCCTGCTCCGACAGACGGTGGCACAACGACCGAAGAACCGGCTCAGGCAGGTGGCGGTGTCATTATTCACAACTTGGGTTCCGATCCGAAGACCATTGACCCTGCACTCAACAGTGCGGTAGACGGTCACCAAGTCATCCAAAGTGCCTTTGAGGGACTATGTAGGGTAGATGAGAACCAAAAAGCGGTTCCGGGTATGGCGGAGTCATGGGAAGTAAGTGAAGACGGGGTAACCTACACCTTCCATCTCAGAGATGCGAAATGGACCGATGGACAACCCGTAAAAGCGGGAGATTTCGTATATGCTTGGAAACGTGCAGTAGATCCTGCTACGGCAGCGGAGTACGCATATCAAATGTACTATCTGAAAAATGCGGAGAAGATCAATGCGGGCGAAATGTCTCTTGATGATCTCGGAGTAAAAGCGGTGGACGACAAAACTTTGGAAGTCACTTTGGAAAGTGCGGTTCCGTACTTCTTGGAATTGTTGGCATTCCCGACATACATGCCTGTTAGAGAAGACATTGTAAGTGCGGATCCCGAGGGATGGGCACTCAATATGGAAACCTACATCAGTAACGGACCGTTCAAGGTAACCGAGTGGAACCACGATGACGTTATGAAACTTGTAAAAAATGAAAACTACTACGATGCAGACAAGGTAAAACTGGACGGTATCGACTATGTATTCATCGTAGAATCTTCTACAGCGTTCTCGGCATTTGAAGCAGGAGAGATTGACTATATGGAAGCTGTTCCTTCCGAGCAAATTGCATTATTGCAAGAAAAGAACGATCCGAACTTCAAGATCTATCCTTACTTGGGAGATTACTTCTATGTATTCAACGTAAATGCAGAGCCTGTAAACAAGCCTGAGGTTCGTAAAGCTCTGGCTTATGCAATCGACAGAAAACAGATTGTTGAGCAGGTTACAAAGGCGGGACAAATGCCTGCAAAAGGATTTGTACCGGCAGGTATTCCGATGTCCGACGGAAAAGATTTCCAAGAAACATCCGGAGATCACGGAATGGCGGAAGACTTGTCTAAAGTGGAAGAAGCTAAAAAACTTCTTGCAGATGCGGGATATCCGAACGGAGAAGGCTTCCCTGCAGTTGAAATCCTCTACAACACAAGTGAAGGACACAAAGCTATTGCAGAAGCAATTCAAGCAATGTGGAAAGACAACTTGGGTATCAACGTAGAGCTTCGTAACGAAGAGTGGAAGGTATTCCAAACAACAAGAAATACTAAGCAATATGTAATCGCAAGACACGGATGGATCGGAGACTATGTAGACCCGATGACCTTCCTTGATATGTGGGTAACAGGCGGAGGAAACAACGATGCGGATTACTCCAACCCGAAATACGATGAAGCGATCGCAAAAGCGAAATCTTCTTTGGGAGCAGAGAGAGATCAAGCTATGTTGGAAGCGGAAAAAGTCCTTATGGAAGATATGCCTGTAATGCCGATCTACTACTACACAAACGCTGTTATGTTTAGAGAAGGCATTGAAAATGCACCGAAATCTCCGCTGGGACCGGTAGATTACAGAGAAGCAACTGTAAAAAGATAGTTTATAACATTAAAGTACCGCCCCTGTAAAAGGGGCGGTATTTTAATGTTGATTTTCATATAAATCAGGTCTTATACTATTTTTCAATAGAAGTATGGATATATCTGTTTTTCAACCCACGAACAATCGGTTTATCTTCTATAGGTCACAGATTGTTTTATATCCATAATTCAAAGAAAGAATAGTCTTACCTTGTTCTTTCGAATTGTACGGTGTTGCCGAGCAGCTTTGGTCTTTAGTACAATTAGGCGTTGTTTTTCGACGGAAGGGAGGGAACTGTCCTTTTCCATAAAGGAAACACCGCACAAAGGCAAACTTTCGATGTTTCTTCGAAGTTATAAAATATAAAAGTTTGTCTTATCAATGTTTTCAAGAGTTTCATTCTTCATACAAAATTGATTTTAGGCTTATTTCCGGAATTGTGCGATATGTCCTAAATACAAAAGGCGTCTTTCTTCCATAGAATATACAAAGTTCGAAGATGAAGCGGCATCCAAACACTCTATAGCTTAAGCTTAAAAAGCAAGGACGAAAGAAGCACCACAGTACCCAAAACAATGCGGTAATAACCGAAGAGCGAAAAATTATGCTTTTGGATATAAAGCATCAGTTTTTTGATAACCAGAAGAGCGACCACAAAAGAAACGACACTTCCAAATAAGATCAAAGCCCATTGAAATCCGCTAAAAGCAAGACCCACTTTGATCACCTTCAGTAAGGTTGCACCAAGCATCGTAGGGATTGCCAGAAAGAAGGAAAATTCCGCAGCAGTCGTTCTGGAAGTTCCAAGGAGCATAGCACCTATGATGGTCGCAGCGGAACGTGAGGTTCCGGGTATCATAGCAAGACATTGGAATAAACCGATCAGAAAAGCAGTTTTGTAACTAATCTCGTAGATGGAGTTGAACTTGAACGAAGAAGGCGATCTCTTCTCTATCAGGATAATGACAAGCCCCCAGACGATCAATGTGACGGCAACCGGTAAGGGTTTAAAGAGATACTTGTCGATCAGGTCATCGAAGAGAAGACCTAAAACCGTAGCGGGAAGAACCGCGATGATTACCTTTGACCACAGAATGAAGGTGTTTTGTCTTTGAGCAGGTGAGAGATCCCGGTCAAAGGGATTGAGTTTTTTGAAATAGAGCACTACCACAGATAAGATGGCACCCAGCTGGATGATGACGCTGAACGCATTGGCAAATCTCTCCGGCTCGAGAGAGATGAACTGTTGCACCAAGATCAGATGTCCCGTGCTGCTGATGGGCAAAAACTCCGTAATCCCTTCGACAATTCCCAAGATAAACACTTTGATAAATTCGTACATAAAGATAACTCCTTTTTTTGCAACCTTGAGCTTCAAGAAGTTCAAGCTGCTTATATTTTTAGTATAGTGTAATTATAACAGAAAAAAGAAGACTAAAGGCGGACAAATCAAAAAATCTTCCCTCTCGGGCACGAGAGAAAAAAATAATAAAAAAAATTTACAAAAATACCGGATTTCGTGATATACTTAATAAGTTAAAAACTGTATTTTTGGATGCAAGAGAAATGAAAACTGTTTCGCAGACGTTTTCACAATGAGATAGAGTAGGGTTGGGTGTGGTTTTACAAACTCTGAATAATTATATTGAATCCAAAAGAAATAAATATATAGGAGGAGTATTTAAGATGAGTGAGGTTTTGAAAAAAGAAGGCAGCTTAGTGACCTTAAAGTTGAACATTGGCGGTGAAGATTTTTTGGCAGCGGAGCAACAGGCCTATAAGAAAAACAGGCATAAGATATCGATCCCCGGGTTTCGTAAGGGAAAGGCTCCCAAGAAGATCATTGAGGCACATTACGGAGAAGGCGTATTCTTTGAAGATGCGTTGAACGAAGTTTTCCCCTCCGTATTTAAGGATGCCGTAGACAAGCACGAGCTGGATGTTATTTCTCAACCGCAGATCGAAGACATGGGAGAATTCCAAAAAGGAGAAGACCTTGAACTTACCGTTTCGGTCTATGTAACGCCGGAAGTGACCTTGGGCGAGTATAAAAATCTCGAGGTCGAAAAGGAAGAAGTCGAAGTCACGGAAGAAGAAGTGGAAAAAGACATCGAAATGAAACTCGATCAAAATGCACGTATGGTAACCATTGAAGACAGACCCGCAAAAGAAGGTGATACCGTATTGATAGACTTTACGGGACGCATAGACGGTGTAGAGTTCGAAGGCGGTCATGCAGAAGGACACAGCCTTATCCTAGGCTCCAAATCCTTTATCGAAGGGTTTGAAGAGCAGGTTGCGGGAATGGCGCTTGGAGAAGAGAAGGACATCACCGTGACCTTCCCGGAAGAATATCCGGCTGAGAACTTGGCAGGCAAAGAAGCCGTATTCAACGTAATCCTGCATGAGATCAAAGAAAAGGAACTGCCGGAACTTGACGATGAATTCGTCAAAGACATCAGCGACTTCGACACCTTGGACGAACTTAGGGCCGATGTAAGAGCAAAGATCTTTGACAGCAAACAAAAGGCGGCGGATAACGTCTATAAAAGCGCTTTGATCGACAAAGCGGTCGAAAACGCAACGGTAGAGATACCTGACATCATGGTGGACAGAGAAGTGGACAGTATGTTCCATGAATTTTCTCACAACCTTCAATATCAAGGTCTGAATGTAGAAGACTACTTCAAGTACACGGGAACGACGGAGGAAGACATCAAGAACCAAATGCGGGCGGAAGCGGAAAAGAAGGTAAAAAACACCTTGGTTCTGTTTGAAATCGCAGACGTTGAGAAAATAGAGACCACGCAGGATGACATTGAAGCGGAATTTGTGAAAATGTCCGAGCAATACAATATGGAAGTGGATAAAATCAAAGAACTGTTAGGCGCAGAAGGTAATGAACCTATGAAGGAAAACATCCGTTTCAGAAAAACCATCGACTTCCTTGCGGAAAAACACTAGTGTATTGACAGTTGTCTTTATTTCTTATCTCGGCTATGAACCGAAAGATTGCATACAAAAATAGGGAAGTACCGCACAAAGATATTAAATGCCTGTTCTTTTGTTTTGCGAGATATAAAAAACCTCTAAAACAAGAGATTTCAGAAATGTGTTTGTCCAAGAAAAACTGAATTTTTTCTGCTTTTTGGAATTATGCGGTATTTTCATAGGAATCACTATGAATTTCAACTTGCCGTTACAATATAGACATTGGAGAAGAATGATCGAGAAGATTCTTCTCCATTTTCTTTCTGCAAAAAAATCTGTTTCAGTTTGGATAAGATAGGGGTATATCTTTGTAGAGAACCCATCGTTTGAGATGTATCGAGATAAGAGAATGTGATAGGAAGCGGGGATAAGATCCCGATCTTCGTTCACACATTCTTTGTATGGTTGTGATACTATTCTTCTTTTGAGTTGTGGAGATAAAGAGTCTGTGACCATAGACGATAAACCCATTTTTCGTAGGTTGAAAAACGGATATGTCCATACTTCTATTGGAAAATAGTATGAACTGTGTACTTGCATAAAAAACAGGAAAAAAACCGTCTAAATTTTTGCTTTTCTGTTTTTTATATGTTACTATGAAATAGCTACAAAGAAGACGGAATTAAGCAAAGAACGAAAATCGATATTGTTCATACTATTCTCTGTTTGAAATGCGGGATCTAAAGTATATAGGTGTCGGAAAACGATCCGGTCGCTTATATACTCCGAAAGGATTCAAACAGTACATTGAACATAGATGACAGTATCATTATATATGAGGAGGAGTAAGAACTATGGCATATGTACCGATTGTTGTAGAGCAGAGCGGTCGAGGAGAGAGAAGTTACGATATCTATTCCAGGCTGCTGAAAGACCGTATCGTGTTCCTGTCGGAAGAAGTAAATGATGTAACGGCATCTTTGGTCGTTGCACAGATGTTGTTTTTGGAAGCGGAGGATCCGGATAAGGACATTATGTTCTATATCAATTCTCCGGGGGGTTCCATCACATCGGGAATGGCAATCTACGATACCATGCAGTATATCAAATGTGATGTATCCACCATATGTATTGGGATGGCGGCATCGATGGGAGCCTTTTTGCTTGCAGCGGGAGAGAAGGGAAAGCGGTATGCACTTCCCAACTCGGAGATCATGATCCATCAACCCTTGGGAGGAGCGAAGGGTCAGGCAACGGATATTCAGATCCAGGCGGAAAGGATTTTAAAAATGAAGGAAAAGCTCAACGAGATCTTGGCAGAGAGAACGGGTCAACCGATCGAAAAAATCAAAGCGGATACAGAGAGAGATCACTTTATGAGCGCCGAAGAAGCTTTGGAGTACGGGCTTGTAGATAAGGTTATCGAAAAGAGCATATAAGTTGGAATTACAAGGAGGTATTTGGTAAATGTCCAGAAGTGATGAAAAACGACAATATAGGTGTTCCTTTTGCGGAAAAACGCAAGAGCAGGTAAAAAGGCTAATCGCCGGACCGGACATCTATATCTGCGATGAATGCGTAAAACTATGTCAAGACATCATAGATGAAGAGTTCGGACAGGTGGCTGCCAACGAAATGACGGGACTTCCAAAACCGAACGAGATAAAAGAGATTCTTGATGCCTATGTAATCGGACAGGATCGGGCAAAGAAAGCTTTGGCGGTTGCTGTTTATAACCATTACAAACGCATCAACTCCCCGGTTCAAAACCGAAAGAATGAAAGTGAAGTTGAACTCCAAAAATCAAATGTATTGATGCTTGGCCCCACCGGTTCGGGAAAAACTCTTTTGGCACAGACCTTGGCAAAGATCCTGAATGTACCCTTTGCCATAGCCGATGCTACCGCACTGACTGAGGCGGGCTATGTGGGAGAAGATGTGGAGAACATCCTTCTCAAACTGATCCAGGCGGCAAATTTTGATATTTCAAGGGCGGAAAAAGGGATTATTTATATTGACGAAATCGATAAGATCGCACGAAAATCGGACAATCCTTCGATTACGCGAGATGTTTCGGGAGAAGGAGTCCAGCAGGCCTTGCTCAAAATCATTGAAGCTACTAAGGCAAATGTACCTCCACAGGGAGGTAGAAAACATCCCCATCAGGATTTTCTCCAGATTGATACAACCAATATCCTTTTTATCTTGGGAGGAGCCTTCGACGGAATTGAAGATATCATAAAAAAACGTCAGGGAAAACAGACGATGGGCTTTGGAGCAACAAAGAAAGATAGGAATTTTGAGGACGGCAGTTCTTTTTACAGCAAGGCGGAACCTCAAGACCTTTTGAAATACGGGCTGATCCCGGAGTTTGTGAGCAGGGTCCCTCTCATCGTTTCTTTGGATAACTTGGATAAGGCTGCGTTGATCCGTATCTTGAAAGAGCCTAGGAACGCACTTCTTAAACAATATCAGAAACTCTTCCATATCGACGATGTCGAGTTGGAGATTCAGCAGGATGCTCTTGAAGCAATTGCACAAAAGGCTCTGGAACGAAAAACGGGAGCAAGGGGTCTTAGAAGTATTTTGGAAGAAGTTATGCTTGATATCATGTATGAGATCCCTTCACGCCAAGATATTGAAAAAGTAATCCTTACCAAAGAATGTATTACAGACGGGGCGGAGCCTCTTGTTGTGATACGAAAAAACAGTAAGAGAAAAAAACCCGAGGAAACGGCATAGGAGAAAAACAACATCAGAATAGAAGCAAGCATTATAAAACTTGGAGGCGCAATACCTACGTTTTGCCTTCAAGTTTTTTTGTATTCTGTTTATGTTTCTCTTTGGAAAAACGGTTCCAATACTATTCTTCTCTTGAAATTCCGGATATGCACAAATATCATTGCCAAAAAACAATTCGGAAGAAGATATGCTTCAAGATATTCAGCCTGTCAATTGCACCGGAAAATAGTGTAAAGCAAAGAATATGAAAAAATTTTAAAAAAGATTAAAAGCTATACCCTTTGAAAATTCAAGTACACGCAATGGGAGTAGACAAAAGTAATCCTTTTGGGTAATATACGAAACACCTCTTTTCTGCTAAGATAAAAATACATAATTGCGCGAAAATTTCATCAAAAGAAAACGCAATTCGTACTATTCTCCGTTTGAAATGCCGGATATACCAAGTATATCGTCGCTAAAAAACAAGTTGAAGGATGCTATGCTTCAAAGTATGTAACCGGTCACTTTTGGATTGGACATAGTACAAACAGGAACAGAAAGAGGAAGGAGGCGGTTGTACACAAGGGGTAGTCAGGCGAAATTCGTATTCGCCGAAACAAATGTAGAGAAAGGATAATAGCTATGAAAACAACAAGCAGTACAGGTTCAAGAAGGCTCCTGGCTCTGATGCTCAGCCTTCTGATGACCTTCGGTCTGTGGACGGCGGACCTCCGGGGAGCAGTCGCCCATGCGGAGGTCACACCGATCGAGACGATTAACGACTTCGAACTGAACGCGGGAGGGACGGTCAAGGCTACTTGGGACCAGACAGCTCAAACTCTTACCGTCCACGGTTCGGGCAAGATCGAAAACGGAAAGTGGAAGGAACTTGCACGAAAGTTCAGTGAAGAGAATTTTAAAGGACGTGACGCTTGGGATAACAACAGCGACTTTACCCTTCGCTTTGAAAGCAACGCCATCCTTCTGCCCGACGATACGCGTATCGAAGACGATGGAAAGTTTTTCGGATTTTTTTCGGAGTTTGACGGAGAGATCGAACTGCCTGCAGACTTTAATGTCTCCAATGTGACCAATATGTATTGTATGTTCTTTTCGGCCGACAATACGAATCCCGATGTAAGTACTTGGGATGTCTCCAAGGTGACGGATATGAGCGGTATGTTCCGCTTTACCTACAAGGCAAATCCCGACGTAAGTGCTTGGGATGTCTCCAAGGTAGAGAATATGAAAGGTATGTTCAGTTCGAGCGGCAAGGCGAATCCCGATATAAGTGCTTGGGATGTCTCGAAGGTAACGAATATGGACGAAATGTTTTATTCGGCAGAATCGTTTAAAGGGGATGTAAGCGGATGGAGACCCGAAAAGCTAGAAACGATGCAATCTATGTTTGAAGATTCTTCGATTGAGGAACTGGATCTAAGCACTTGGAATGTCAGTGATGTCGATGCTACAGAAGCATTTGATGGAATGAAGGACTTGAAATTCCTAAAGTTTAAGGGGCTGCGTAATGTCAAACTCACTTGTTTTAACGACTCCTACTCCTATACCAAGGAGGGAGGAAGTCCTTTCGATGTGGTTGATCCGAATGAGGAACAAGAGCTTGAGGACAATGCGACCTATACGGTAACTCTTCAACCGGGAGCAGGAAAGAAGAGGGTCACAGTTAAGTTTCTGAGACCGGATGGAACGGATATGGATGATAGTATACCTTTCATACTCCATGCACGTAAGGGGGAATCCTTTACCGATGAGGACCTGTTTGACGAGTTTAGCGATTCCGGATTTATGCAAACAGCTCCCAATACCCCTGATAAGGTAAATACTGTCGGAGAGGGAGATAATATCGTCTTTAAGGTCCAATTGAAACTTGTCTCATATAACGACCAAGAATTTGTTGTCAGTTTTCACGTGGGGGACGGTACGGCTTTTTATGAGTATATCCCAAAAAACACACCGGTACCAAAGCCGGAGGATCCCCAAAGACAGGGCCATATCTTCAGGGGCTGGTATAAGGAAGACACCTTCGATAATGAGTGGTCCTTCACTCAACCTGTAAATGACGATATGCTTCTCTTTGCCAAGTGGGAACGCGATACGGGTGCGGTGTTCCATACGGTCACAGTAATAGGAGGAACCTCCGATCTTGTAACGACAAGTGCGGGAGAGACAGTTACGGTAACGGCAAACCCTGCACCGAGCGGACAACGCTTTATCGGTTGGAGCAGTGATGTGGAGGTAAGGTTTCTGGATGCATCATCGGAATCCACCGACTTTACTATGCCCGACAGCGATGTAACGATCAAGGCGAACTTTGCTTCGACAGGCGACCTGCTCGTCATTTTTGATTCGCAGGGAGGAAGTGCGGTCGCACCTGCATATGTCGCACCGGGTACTCCGGCAGCACCTCCTGTACTTCCTACCAGAGAGGGCTACAGCTTTGAGGGGTGGTATACCGATACGGCTTATACGACTCCTTGGAACTTCTCCGATCCCGTAACGGCGGATATGATCCTCTATGCGAAGTGGAGTACAGGCACAAGCACCTATACGGTAAGGGTCACAGGAGGGACCTCCGACCTTGCAACGGCAGCTGCGGGAGCAAGGGTCACCGTCACGGCAGACCCTGCACCGATCGGACAACGCTTTGTCAATTGGACCAGTGATGTAGGAGTAGCTTTTGCCAATGTTACAACGCCGTCTACCACCTTTGTAATGCCGTCAAGCAATGTAGAGGTCACAGCGAACTTTGCACCGATCGGACACTTAGCTGTCAGTTTTGACTCGCAGGGAGGAAGTGCGGTCGCACCTGCATATGTCGCACCGGGGACTCCGGCAGCACCTCCTGTACCGCCTACCAGAGCGGGCTACACCTTCGATGGGTGGTATACCGATACGGCTTATACGACCCCATGGAACTTCTCCGATCCCGTAACGGCGGATATGATCCTCTATGCGAAGTGGAACAGCAGTACGAGCACGGGAACAGGCTCCGGCGGAGGCGACAAGGACAAACCGGAGAAACCGGAGATGCCGAAGGCACCGAAGGAAGACCTGATCCAAAAACCTGATATCGTCGAAGTCTTCGACGAGAGTTCGCCCAAACACGAAACCAAGGCTCCAAGTGCGATGAAGACCGCGGGAGTGCTTAAGATCGGATCTTTGGATTACCAAGCTCTGGAGAAAGGAGTTCTCGTCAAGAAGAAACTCGACACACCTCCAATCATCGAAAAAGGCAAGACCATGTTGCCGGCAAGAGCGGTCGGCGAACTTCTGGGAGTAAGCGTGAGTTACAACTCCAAGAGCAAAACGGCAGTCTTTGTCTATGAAGGAAAGAAGGTCGAATTGACCATAGGCAAAAAGACGATGAAGGTAAACGGAGTGGAGAAGGCAATGAGTGCTCCGATGATGATGAGAAACGGAAGAGTCCTGCTTCCGCTCAGAGATGTTCAGCAAGCCCTCAAGGAATTGGGCTTGGAGGCAAGTGTTAATTGGGAACACAAAACCAAGATGATCACCATCCAAGCGAAGAGATAGGACTTGAGGAACAAACTCGATATAAAAAGATATTTTGATAAATAATGATAGGCAAATATTAAAATAAGAGGAAGATTCGACCCTTTGTTGAACTTCCTCTTATTTTTTGCTTTTATACGGCTGTTCGATCGAAGAAGGACGGTCTTTCTCTTGAGGGGAAAAATATGGTATACTTATAATCAGGTTCTGTTGTGGAAAATGTGTCGAGAGCATATCGAGGCGAGCTCTGTTCGGAGATCGCAGACCGCTGTAGAGGTCGCAGTGTGTCGGTACGTTGATATTCGCAGTAAGTTCAACTATGCTATTGACCCATCCTCATTATGATGGGGAGATGATGTAGGAGGATCTATCCATCTGCGACTACAACAGAAATGTTGCGACGATCTGTCTTGAGAAAAAACCTCGGTTTTTTTATGAGAGAACAGTTGTTTTTTCTCTCGGGCACGAGTCAGGGACTTCAAAGTCGGTTTTTGAGGATCGGCTCTTGAAGTATTGTGAATGAACAAGGAGGTATGTATGCAGACAATACAAAGTTATCCGGTTATGGAAATCAACCTGAAGCATCTCAAGGAGAATGCTGAAAATATTGTGAGCAGGTGTAAGGAGTGCGACATAAAGGTTACGGGAGTCGTCAAGGCGGTGGATACCTATAAGCACGGTTACAATGAGATCGCCAAGTTGCTTTTGGACAGCGGGTGTGTTTCCATCGGGGATTCCAGGATGAACACGATTCGAAAGATGAGAGAAGATGGGTTTGAGGGCGAATTGATGTTGATACGTATCCCGATGAAGTCTGAGCTTGAGGAGGTCGTGAGATATGCGGATATCTCTTTGCAATCGGAGATGGAAGTCATCAAGCTGACGAATGAGGCGGCAGAAGAGCAGAAGGTCATGCACGGAGTCCTTCTGATGATGGATTTGGGAGATTTGAGAGAGGGTTTCTTCGATGAGGAAGAGCTGATTGAGGCGGCTCTGTATATTGAACATGAGTGTTCTTCTCTACGTCTGAAGGGAATCGGAACGAACCTGGGCTGTTATGGTGCGATTTCTCCGGATAACACAAATTTGGGACGTTTGGTCGGCATTGCTCGCAAAATCGAGGAGAAGATCGATCGCAAGCTGGACTATGTGTCCGGAGGCGCGACTTCTACCCTGCCCCTTGTGCTCAAGAAGCAGGTGCCGGAGGGGATCAATCATCTGAGGATCGGAGAAGGGATTGTAGTTTCCAGAGATCTGATCGATGATTGGAAGTGTGAAATGCCCTTTATGAACCAAGATATTTACAGGATCAAGGCGGAAGTCATCGAAGTAAAGACCAAGGCCTCTCATCCGATCGGCAAGATCTTCATTGATGCCTTCGGAAATACTCCGCAGTTTGAGGACAAGGGGATGAGAAAGAGGGCGTTGCTCGCTTTGGGAAAACGAGATGTGGGCAGCTTCGATTATCTCAAGGTAAGGTTGGAGGGTGCGGAGATTCTCGGGGGTTCCAGCGACCATCTGATCTTGGATGTCGAGGAAGTACCCGGCGGAGTAAAGGTCGGAGATATCATCGGCTTCGATTGTACTTACGGGGCGATGGTATTTGCCAACCATTCCGAGTCGGTTTCCAAGGTCTATTTGCGTTAAGAGGGATCATATCCTGCTATCGGACGGTTACGGCTCGAAGAAGGTCCTTATTTTAATGGTCCGAGGTTGTTGTTTTGGAGGAAGGAGAGGTAAGGATGGAAGGTCAGGTAAATCACAAAAAGATATTGGGAGGCAGGGTCTTGGCGGTCCTACCCGCCTTGGTCGTTCAGAGTGTATGGATTTATGTGCTTTTGACGTGGTTGTCCGCGTATTCGGCACTGATACAGATGGGGCTGTCTTTGTTGGCGTTTCTGTTTGTTCTCTACATTGTTTCGAACAGGGAAGAAAGTGCTTACAAGATGTTATGGCTTCTTGTCATTCTGGTCCTTCCGTTTTTGGGTACGGTGTTGTACCTGTTGTTCGGGAACAGAAGGACGGGGAAGAAGTTGCAACTGAGGCTGGAGGAGTCTAGGAAGGACTGGGGGAGGTATCTCGATCAGGATGAGGAGGTCATGGCTGAGCTTGCGAGAGACGACCTGAGGATTGGGCAGATTTTCGGCTATATCTCGAAGATGTCCGGGTTTCCTCTGCTCAGAAACAAGACGGCGATCTATCATTCCACCGGAGAGGCTCTGTTTGCCGATATGCTTGAGGAGATGAACAAGGCGGAGAAGTTTATCTTTGTCGAGTATTTTATCGTGGAGGACGGTTCTCTGTGGAGGAGTATGGTCGAAATCATGGAGAGGAAGGTAAGAGAAGGTCTCGATGTTCGCGTCATCTATGACGATGTGGGAAGTATCAGCACGTTTTCAGGAAGGAACGCCCGCGAACTTAGGAGCAAGGGGATTAAGATCGTTGCGTTTAATCCCCTGAAGTGGTTGAGCGGTGCTCTCAACAACAGGGATCACAGGAAAATCCTCGTTATTGACAATAGAGTTGCTTTTAGTGGAGGGATGAATCTTGCAGACGAGTATATCAATGAGATAGAGAGGTTCGGATACTGGAAGGATGTGGGGTTCAAGATCACGGGCGCGGCGGTCCAAAGCTATACTTTTATGTTCTGTGAGTTTTGGTCAGCGTTTTCAGAGGAGAAGATTGAGTTTGATATCGAGAGGAACATGCAGGCGGATGGCGAAGACGGTTACATTCTTCCCTATTATGATTCTCCGGCGAACAAGCTTCCTCACAGTTACAACCTCTATATCGAGATGCTTGAGGCGGCGACAGAGTATATATGGTTCTATACCCCTTATCTTATGCTGGGAGAGCAACTCTTTGATGTGATGATCAGGACGGCGAGGAGGGGGATTGATGTGAGGATCTATATGCCGGGGATTCCCGACAAAAAGTCCGTCTATGAGTTGTCGCGCAGTTATTACAAGCCTCTGCTTGAGGCGGGTGTCAACATCTACGAGTATACTCCGGGTTTTCTTCATGCGAAGGCGTGTATCATGGACGATGTGATGGGGACGGTCGGCACGGTCAATCTGGATTATAGAAGTTTGTTCCTGCACTTTGAGTGCAATTCCATCTTCTACAAGGCTTCTTTGTTGAAGGATCTCAAGAAGGATATGCAGGATCTTCAAAAGGAGTGTCGTCAGAG
The DNA here is from genome assembly GCF_042652965.1 of Filifactor villosus. Taxonomy (NCBI): domain Bacteria; kingdom Bacillati; phylum Bacillota; class Clostridia; order Peptostreptococcales; family Filifactoraceae; genus Filifactor; species Filifactor villosus. The sequence continues at coordinate 277,674 of NZ_JBHSHL010000014.1, read as the reverse complement.
GAGACTTGAGGATATGAGATCGGGATTGTTCAAGCTTGTATGGGACGGAGTCAAGAGGTTGTTTGCACCTCTGTGTTAGAATGATATGGTGTTGTTCATACTCTTCTCCATTTGAAATGCCGGATATGAAACAGATATCCTTATCGAACAACGAATTGGAGGAGGATATCTTTCAAAGTGTTCAACCTGTCAATTCCAATAGATAAGGGTATCATACTCTTCTCCAATAGAAGTGTGGATATATCTGTTTTTCGATGACGAAAAACCATGTTGTCTTCTATGGGTCACAGATTGTTTATATCCACTATTCAAAAGAATAGTAGTATCAAAAGATAATGCGGTAGCAGTTTTGTAGATCAAAATTCTGTTTTATTCAAAAAAATAATGTTTTGTGAGAGGAACGAAAGTTTGAAACGACCTGTTTAGGATTCTAAGCGGGTCGTTTTTTTGAGGCTGGAGTTATTTTTGTTTGAACGATGATATCGAAGGCAAGTAGTATGCAGGTGTTGAAATAGGTTGTACTACTGTTCTTCGTTTGAAATGTCAGGCGATGATACCGGTATTCTTTTGAGTTATGGGACATAACCTACCAAATTTATCAGAAATAACAGCTTTTTCCATAGACAGAAAATACAAACTTTATTATAATAGAAATGGAAACAAAAATTTGAATACATCGAATACATATCCCGTGGAAAGGGGGTATCGCTTCGATGGGAGATAAAGGAGAGTGAAACAAATTATGGCAAAAAAAACACCTCTCTATGAGGAGCATCTCAAGGCAGGCGGGAAGGTGGTGGACTATGCAGGTTGGTTTCTGCCTGTGGAGTACAAGGGTCTCGTTTCAGAACACGAGGCGGTGCGAAACCGTGTCGGAATGTTCGATGTTTCACACATGGGAGAGATTACTCTTCTTGGCAAAGACGCAAGACGTTTTGCAGACTATCTGACAACGAACAACATTCTTACCTTGGGAGAAGGTCGTGTCATCTACGGCTTTTTGTGCGATGAGCAAGGCGGTGTGGTGGACGATCTGCTCACCTATAAGGCATCGGAGGAGGACATTTATTTGGTGGTCAATGCCGCGAACGTGGACAAGGACTATCAATGGATTTTGGATCACAAGGATGGATTCGATGTCGAGGTGACCAATGTTTCGGATGAGACCGGCGAGGTTGCGGTGCAGGGACCGGATGCTGAAAAAACGTTACAAAAGCTGACCGACTATGATCTGTCTTCGATTCCTTTCTTTGCATTCAGGCGAAATGTCAAGATCGCGGGAGTCGATTGTATGATCTCCAGAACGGGATATACGGGAGAGGACGGATTTGAGGTCTATTCGACTCGTGAAGGGATTGTGAAGGTTTGGACTGCAGTTTTGGAAGCGGGTAAGGAGTTTGATTTGGAGCCTTGCGGTCTCGGTTGTCGCGATACGCTTCGTTTTGAAGCGGCTCTTCCTCTTTACGGTCATGAGATCTCATCAGAGATCACGCCGTTGGAGGCAGGCTTTAAGTTTTTTGTTGACTTGGACAAGGAAGATTTTATCGGGAAGAAGGCTCTCGGCGAACAATATGCGGCGGGAGTGAAGCGTAAGTTGATCGGGCTTGAGCTTGTGGGCAAGGGAATTGCACGCGAGGGGATGAAGGTTGCAAAGGACGGACGTGAGATCGGCCATGTGACGACGGGATATTTGAGCCCCACTCTCAAAAAAGCGATTGCCAATGTGTTGGTCGAAACCGACGAAGCGGTGCTTGGCAACGAGGTCAAGGTGCTTATAAGAAACCGTGAGGTCGAAGCGAAGTTGATATCGAAGAGATTTTTGAACAAAAATACAAAAAGTAAATAACTCCGGGGAGGAAAAACAATGAAAATAGAAAAAGGCTTACTTTATACACAGGATCATGAATGGATCAAGGTGGAGGGAGATTCCGCACTGATCGGTATTACGGATTTCGCTCAGAGTCATCTGGGAGATATCGTCTATGTGGAGCTTCCCGGAGAGGGAGAAGAGTTCGGAAAGGGAGAGGCCTTTGCATCGGTAGAGTCGGTCAAGACAGCTGCAGATGTAAATATGCCGGCAGGAGGAACGGTCGAAGAGGTCAATGAGGCACTGAGCGACGATCCGGCTCTTGTCAACAGCGATTGCTATGCGAACTGGATGATCAAGATCGCCCTTTCCGATGCGGGAGATCTGGACGGTTTGATGAGCCCCGAAGCTTATGAAGAGTTTGCATCAAAGGAGGAGTAGAATGTATCCATATATACCGACGACGGAAGCGGACAAGAAGGAGATGCTTGCAAAGATCGGGCTGTCCTCAACCGATGAGCTGTTCAACGACATCCCTGCTGCATTTCGCTTAACGAAGGATTTGAATCTTCCCAAACACAAGAATGAGTTGGAAGTGGTCAAGTGGATGAAGGAGTGTGCGTCACAGAACAAAGGGGTACACGATCTGACCTGCTTCCTCGGTGGAGGAGCTTACGATCACTATATTCCTTCTATCGTAGATGCTCTAATCTCACGTTCGGAATACTATACGGCATATACGCCCTATCAGCCGGAGATCAGTCAGGGAACACTTCAATATGTGTTTGAGTTCCAGACGTTGATTACAAGGTTGACGGGGATGGATGTGGCAAATGCCTCCCTCTATGACGGGGGAACCTCTTATGCGGAGGCGGCGATTATGGCTTGCAACTATGCTCGAAGAAAAGAGATTGTGGTTTCCAAGAGCATCAATCCGCAGGCTATGGAGATTCTCAAGACCTACTGCCACGGACAGGCGATCACTTTGATCGAGGTTGATATTACAGACGGGGTGACCGACCTGAATGATCTGGAAAAGAAAATTACTGCCAATACAGCGGGGGTCATTCTTCAAAGCCCCAACTTCTTCGGATGCCTGGAAGATGTCGAGAAGGCGACCGAGATTGCTCACGGCGTGAAGAAGTGTGCGATGATCTTGGCTACGGATCCGTTTGCTCTCGGTTTGTTGAAGCCTCCGGCGGAATACGGAGTGGATGTGGTGGTCGGAGAGGCACAGGGACTCGGTCTTGCACTGAACTACGGAGGACCTTACCTCGGAATTATTGCCTCCAAGGAAGCCTATATGAGAAAGTTGCCCGGACGTCTTGTCGGACAGACCGTGGATCTGGATCAGAAGCGTGCGTTCGTGTTGACGTTGGCGGCGAGAGAACAGCATATCCGCCGTGAGAAGGCGACCTCCAATATTTGTACCAATCAAGGTCTGATGACATTGGCGGCGACGATTTATATGTGTACCATGGGTAAACGGGGAATGCGTGAAGTCGGGCTTCAGGCGACGTCCAAAGCGCATTATGCGTTTGAGAAGCTGACCGCAAGCGGAAAGTTCAACCCCCTGTTCCACCATCCGTTCTTTATGGAATTTGCTCTTACAAGCGACATTGAGCCTGCTAAGATCAACAAGGCTCTGTTGGATGCGGGGATCATGGGTGGATATCCCCTTGGAAGAAGCTTCCCGGAGTATGAAAATGCGATTCTTTATGCGGTAACGGAAAAGCGTACCAAGGAAGAAATCGACCGTCTATGTGAAGTATTGGAGGGGATCTAATGAAAAATTACGATAAATTGATTTTTGACCTTTCCGTAGAAGGTCGTAAGGCATATTCTCTGCCGGAGTTGGATGTACCGGAGACAAAGGCGATTCCGCAGGAGTTTTTGCGAGAGGAAGAGCTTGATTTTCCCGAACTGTTCGAGTTGGATATCATCCGCCACTATACGAATCTGTCGCATAAGAACTTCGGGATCGACACGGGTTTCTATCCTTTGGGTTCCTGTACGATGAAGTACAATCCCAAGATTAACGAGCAGATGGCAAGGCTGGAAGGGTTTGTGAACCTGCATCCTCTTCAGGAAGAAGAGACCGTTCAAGGAGCTCTTCGTCTGATGTATGAGTTGGATCGTTCTCTTTGTGAGATTACGGGGATGGACAAGATGACTCTTAATCCGGCAGCGGGAGCACACGGAGAGTTTACCGGTGTCAATATCATCAAGGCGTATCATGAGCATCGTGGGGATGTGAAGAGGGATAAGGTCATTGTGCCGGACAGTGCCCACGGAACCAACCCGGCTACCGCCGTTATGGCAGGTTGCAGCGTTATTGAGGTCAAGTCCGATGAGAACGGTTTGGTCGATATCGAATCTCTCAAGGCGGTGGTAGGAGAGGATACCTGTGCGTTGATGCTTACCAATCCCAACACGGTGGGGATTTTTGAGACACATATTGAAGAGATTACGGATATCATCCATCAGGCAGGAGGACTTGTGTACTACGACGGAGCGAATGCAAATGCCATCATGGGCCATGCAAGGCCCGGAGATATGGGATTTGATGTCGTCCATCTCAATATCCACAAGACTTTTACGACACCTCACGGCGGTGGAGGTCCCGGATGCGGTCCGGTGGGGGTAAAGGAGTTGCTTGTGCCCTTCCTTCCCAAGCCGACGGTGGAGAAAAAAGATGACAAGTACTATCTTGAATATGATATGCCGAACTCCATGGGACGAGTAAAAGACTTTCAAGGACATTTTGCAATGATGGTGCGTGCATACACCTATATTTTGATGATGGGTTGTGACGGACTTAAGGAAGCATCTACGATTGCCGTTCTGAATGCCAACTATATCAAGGAGAGTTTGAAGGAGGACTACAAGATCTCGTTTGACCGAGTTTGCAAGCATGAGTGTGTGTTTGCAGGACTTAAAGACAATGCGGACGGTCAGGTATCTACTCTCGATGTTGCAAAACGCTTGATGGATAAGGGCTTCCATCCCCCGACGATCTACTTCCCGTTGATTGTACACGAAGCGTTGATGGTAGAGCCGACGGAGACCGAGAGCAAAGAGACCCTCGATGCTTTTATTGCAGCGATGAAGGAGATTGCAAAAGAAGCGAAGGAAAATCCGGAGGAGCTTAAAAAAGCGCCTCACAGCACCTTGGTAAGAAGACCGGACGAGACTTTGGCGGCGCGTAACCCGATTTTGAAGTATATAAAAGAATAACGATATTCGGAGAGGGGTTGAGGCTCCTCTCCGTTTTTGGATACAGGAGGAACTAATGTCAAAAACAATTACAGTGATCGGAGGAGGTCCCGGAGGTTATGTCGCTGCGATTCGAGCAGCTCAGTTGGGAGCCGAGGTCATTTTGGTCGAGAAGGATCGACTGGGAGGAACTTGTTTAAATAGGGGATGTATTCCGACCAAGACGCTTTACAAAACGGCGGAGTTGATGCATCAGCTCAAGAAGGGCAAGGAGTTTGCCATCTTTGGTATCGGAGAAGCCGAAGTCGACGGAGAACGTTTGTACGAGAGAAGGGCAAAAATCGTCGATACCTTGGTAGGAGGGATCAATCAGCTGATCGGAAGTTATCCCAATATTCGTCTTGTTTGCGGAGAGGCGAATATCGTAAGTAAGGATCGGGTGGATATCCTGACTGCGGACGGACAGAAGGAGAGCGTTGAGACCGATGCCGTTGTCATTGCGACCGGAAGCCGTCCAGAGATGACCGAAACACAGGGAGTGGACTTGGAAGGGGTCATCACCTCCGATGAACTGCTGGCACTGAGGGAGGTACCCAAGACCCTTATCGTCGTGGGAGGCGGTGTGATAGGTCTTGAGTTTGCAAGTATTTATCAGGAGCTTGGAAGCCATGTCATCCTTCTTGCATCGAGGATCTTGAAGAATGCGGACAAGGAGATCGGAAGAAGGCTGTTTCCGCTGTTGAAAAAGCAGGGGATTGAAGCGTATAACGATATCCGTGCAAAGGAGATCAAAAAAGAAGGGGATGCTCTTCGCGTAGTCGCTCAATACAAGAGTAAGGACGAGACAGTGGAAGTCGTAGGCGACTATGTCCTGATCGCAAGCGGAAGAGGGCCGGTGTACGACGGTTTGAATCTTGAGACCTTGGGAGTGGAGCACGATGAGAAGGGGATCTTTATCAACGAGAACTTCGAGACGAATGTGGAAGGCATCTATGCAATCGGCGATGTGGTCAAGGACAATCCTCAACTTGCACATGTGGCAAGTGCACAGGGAGAGGCGGTTGCGGAGTACCTTATGGGGCATGAGCCGGATATTGATATGAAGGCGTATCCCAACTGTGTTTTCACCCTCAACGAGGTTGCTCACGTCGGTTTTACCGAAGAAGAACTCAAGGAATCGGGGATGGAGTACAAGGCATCCAAGTTCAACTTTGCGGCCAACGGTAAGGCGCTTTCTCTGGGTGAGGGCGATGGACTTGTAAAGATCTTGTCAACACCGGAGGGGAAATTGCTTGGAGCACACATCCTGGGTCCTCATGCCAATGATCTGATATCGGAATGTACTTTGGCAATTGCAAACAACATGGGAGTCAAGGATGTCTTGAGAGCCATCCATGCACATCCTACACTTTCAGAGACTGTTGCGGAAGCTACAGCAGGAATTTTTGGAAAGGCGATCCATATTGCGCCGGCAAGGAGACGAAAATAATGTTATATGTAGAATCTCATTCTTTTGATCCGGAATACAATCTTTCATTTGAAGAATATCTGTTTAAGTATCTTCCTTTGGAAGAAGAGGAGTATGTAACGCTTTGGCAGAACGGACCTGCCGTTATTATAGGAAAGAACCAGAACGCATGGGCGGAAATCAATCGGGACTACATCGAAGCCAACGAGGTCAAGGTGGTTCGCAGGATCACCGGGGGTGGCGCGGTGTATCATGATTTGGGGAATTTGAATTTCTCGTTTGTTACGAAAGACCAGGCAAAGGGGAAGATCGATTTTTCGATTTACTACAAGCCGATTGTGGCAGCTCTTCGTGCGATGGGAGTTGAGGCGGAACTATCGGGACGAAACGATATTACGGTCGACGGCAAAAAGGTGATCGGAGCCTCTCAGTCGATATGGAAGGGACGCGTCCTCTCCAACGGTTGTATTTTGTTCGATGTGAAGATGGAATCCCTCGCATCCGCCCTCAATGTTCGTCCGGAGAAGCTTGTGACCAAGGGGATCGCCTCGGTCAAAGCGCGTGTCACCAATATCAAACCCTATCTTGGAATGGAGAAGGATGTCGATGATTTCAAGGCGTTGTTGCTCAAGGAGATCTTCAGGCAATTCGGCGAGGAGCCTAGGGAGTACAAGCTGATGGAGAAAGACCGTCAGGAGATCTTAAAGATCAAGGAGAGCCGTTTCGGACGTAAGGAGTGGAACTGGGGACAGTCGCCGAAGGGAAGTTTTTCCAACGGGGCGAAGTTTCCCTTCGGTTGGGTCGAGATCTCGACGAATATCGTAGGAGGCAAGCTCAAGGATGTCGTAATCCTCGGCGACTTCTTCGGAACCGAGGATGTTGCGGAGATATCCAAGGCTCTGGAAGGTGCGGATTACGACAAAAAGTCGATCGAGGCTGTTCTTGGAGACTTTGAGCTTGTGAAGTATTTCGGGCAGACTGAAGCAAAGGATCTGGCAGAGCTGTTCTTTGAATAGGAGAATACAAAAAAGACAAGGACCGGTGTCATCGGCTCTTGTCTTTTTATCATGAGGGTTGTAATAATGGCTGTTATCTATCTTCTGTTTTTCCGCCCTATTTATCCAGTCCGAATTGTTCGGTATCGACCCATTCCATGGAAAGAATGGACCAGAAGTCCTCTGCCAGTCCGTCCAATACATAGTCATAGGGAATCCAGCCATAGCCGTCCTGTCCCCAGGATCTTCCCCAAGAGTTGCGGATCATCAGAGCGCCCTTGGTTTTTTTCTTGCAACGGGTGTTGACGATGACTTTGTTGTCGTCATAGCCCACCGCCATTACGGCATGACCCCATTCCGCCTGTTCGTTTTTGCAGGGGTAGGGGATGGAGCCGGGAGCGTCCGAGTCCTCGAAGGAAGGGAAACCGAAGAAGCCGAACATGGAGGGAATGCCCGCAGCCAAGTAGGTCTTTACGGTTTTGAGAACATCTTTTTTTGTCGTTTTTTTACCTAAAGGGTCATGACAGAAGTAGTTGACGGCGGAGTAGTGGTTGGCGAGAGAATACAGGAAGCTGTCGGGTTCACAGTCCCAATCGGGATTTACATTTTTTCCGTCAAGGGTATAAGGAAAGTATTTTTCGTCAGGAACTCCGAACAGTACGAGGGCACCCATGGTCGAGCGAAGCCATGCACCCGAGTCTCCTTCGGAGAGCATGAGTTTTCTTGTCGCCTTATATACAAAGAGTCTTGAACCTTCGATATGGATTCCGTAAGCTCTTTTTTGGAAGTATTCAACCATACCGACGGCGGCATTTGCCGTGCAGGAACCAAGAGTAAGCTGGTCTTCTACGGGGGAGCACCATTCTCTAAGGTCGACGCTGCGAGGCAGGTCCCCCTTGGTTTGGGTTCCGTCGATACCCAGCTTCATAGCGAGTTCGGAGATGACAGGGTGTTCATCCGAGTAATCTCTCATATCGGGGAGGGGAGGAAGCCAACCTGTGGAAAGAGGTTCGCCGGCCTTCTCGCCCTTTAAAAATCTTCGTTTTCTATACGTATCATACACGTTACAAGACGGATATACCTTCATAATTCAACCTTTCTTTTACAATTTGATATGTTCGGGAGCATTGATGAGCAAACCTGCTGCTTCGATGTTTGCAATGGGGTCGTGCTCGGAGAGTGTTCCGAAGTCCAAACCGGTAATTTCCTCTACACGAGCAACGGGGATTTGGTAGGTCTTGTATTCTCCGTAAGCGAATTCGAGGTTTTCGATCATATTTTTCTGGGTTTGGAGGTAGGCGGTCGCCGACAGTTCTCCGTTGTCTTTGACCATGACCGCAACCTTCCAAAATTCAGCGGGAATCTTGAATTTTCCGCGATAGACCATATCATCGCTGCGGAAGACCGGACCTGTAAAGACGGAAACCTTGAGATTGTGGTTGACTGCATTTTGCAGAAGGTAGTTTTCCAATTCAAGCCAGATCTTTTGATTCAGGTTCTTGTGTTGGGGTGAGCTGTTCGTGAAATGGAAGGTATCGTCATTTGCCTGCTTGGCCTTATCTCCCCAGACGGGATCGAGTCTTCTTACGAGGTGACCGCGATCCAAGTCGTTCTTTGCATAGAGGTCGTTTCCATACTGTACGTTCTTGGGTATCCTGGGATCGAAGTTCCAACTATCTCCTCCCCTCTTGATGTTGACGGCCTGTTTTCCGTCAATGTTTACTGCCGTGAAGTAGGCAAGGCAACGCGAACGGCACATAACGATCGAAAAGTGGGTATAGTCCAAAACATAGCTTCCATTGTCCATACGGGAGACGTCTTTTTCCATCTCGGTAGAGAGTTTTGGAAGGTCTACTTTGTATTTCGAACCCAGAAACGCGCTGTCGTATCCACTGTCACTTGAAGAAGGAGAGGGTTCGACAGGCTCGGGTTTTTCGTTGTGAACATTAAGTTTTGGGAACACCTCATCCAGAAGCCTTTTTTCTCCTTCAGAGAGGGAGTTGTACTTCTCTGCGATAAAGTTTGAGATGGCACTGATACGTATGCCTTCGTTTCCGATCCATGCGTTTTTCTTGTTGGGATCAGGTACTCCTGAGTGATGCAGAGCTACGACGATCCACTGGTCATTGAATACAGGAGAGCCTGAGGAGCCGGGTTCGGTGTCCGTGAGGTAGTGGACGAAGTCGTCAAAGATCGAACTGACTTTGTTTTCTCTTATTGTTACGGACTTGGGTCCTCCGTTGGGGTGTTGGATGATGGATACATATTCTCCCTCAAGGATCTTACCTGCTTCGGGGATCAGTTTGAGATGACCGAAGTCTTCAGGATGTTTTTCGCACGAGGGATTATCTTTGAGTGCGACCAAAGTAAAGTCGAGATGCTCATCCGTAATAAAGAGTTGATCGGGATCCAAACGATAGGTGTAGGTGGGGCAGGGCATAAAGTTTTCGTCGTCCTGATAGTTGAACTCGGCAAGGGAGTTCAGGGCGGTCTGGACGCAGTCAATGACGTGGTTGTTGGTCATCAGCACGTTTTGCGATACTAAAAATCCGGTTCCCGAACCGATCAAACTTCCTTTGAGATCACGTATTTGGATGCGACAGATGGAGTTTCCCGAGTTGGTTCCGATCTGGAGGTAGGAGATAGGAAAGAGGTCGCTTTTTCCTATGAGCCGTTCAATGGCAATGGAGTCGTAATCATTGAGGATTTTTTTTCTCAAATGCAAAGAACCGCTCTTAAGATCTTTTGTTTCGAGGGAAGAGTCTTTTTTGGAAGAGCTTTCAAGGAAACGTTTAAGAGCTTGTTCTTGAATCCGGGCCTGTTTTGCTTCCAGCTTTTCTTTTGAGACTCCCTCCTGTTCCACAATACCGCGTAACATAAGAATCACTCCTTTTTTTATAGATTTCGAACTTACAATTATTATAGTATTAAGATAATAAAATTACAAGTTTTCTGAAAATAAAATTTGATTTTTGTTTCAAGGATGTTTCTTATCGACGGTTGTGTTGATCTTCCCTTCTTACTTTGAACGAGGAAATCTTATGGTTATGGTTGTTCCTTTATTTAATACTATTCTTCCTTTGAGTTATGGATATAAACAATCTGTGACCATAGAAGATAAAGAGATTTTTCGCAGGTTGAAAAAAACGGATATATCCATACTTCTATTGGAGAATAGTATAAAAAGGGCTCCTAAGGTCACATATACGGAACCTACGATCATAGGGAAAATCCCGTAGATATCGTTGGAAGGCTTCCATTGTCTCCCTGAAAGAAAATCCGCAAGTCCAATTTTGAAGATTGCAGGCAGACCGTTTGCAAACAGGAAAATGCAGATTAACGACAGAGAAAAAATACAAGTGCAGGCACAGATCAAAAAAACGATATGCATTCGTTTTTCTTTTGAATATCTCATAAGAATCATCCTCCGAATATGAATCTTCATCATGATTACTGCAAAAACTCGCTCCATGCAGAGGATTCTCCCGTGAAGATGGATTTCACCTGTTCACGGGAAAGGGTAGTCACAGGGTTGTCATTGTTTACAATTACAACGATTCCGTCCATAGCAATGACCGTGGGGGTCACGTTCGAATCGAGTTCGGATTGCTTGAGTTCACGAGAAGACATCCCTATATCGCAGGTTCCGTCAATTGTATCTGCTATTCCGGTTGAAGAGTCGCTTTGTTGAACTTCGATGCTGACAGAGGGATTTTTTTCATATAGGCCTCTTTAAGTTTTTCCATTACAGGAGTAACCGAACTTGAACCGGATACCACGATTTTTCCTTCTGAAACCGTACCTTGATAAGGTCCGTTGTCGACAGGTGAGATATATCCGCTTTCTTCAATGACTGTTTGTCCGTCGGAACTCAAAATAAAATTGATGAAGTCTTGAGCAGGTTCGCCGACGTTTTGTCCCGTGATGATATTGAATGGTCTTTTTATAACATAGCCTCCATCTTTGATATGTTCAATCGTGGGTACAACATGGTCAATGGGCACTGCTTTTACAGTCTCGTCAAGCGAACCCATGGAAATATATCCTATGGAATACAAATCTCCTGCAACCGTAGTCATCATAACGGAAGTGGAATTGGTTACCGCTGCCGTTTCAGACATGCGATCGATGTTTTCTCCGTTTTTGTTTTTTTCTTCGACCCCGAACAGTTCGATAAAAGCTCCTCGGGTTCCCGAACCTTCTTCTTGAGTGATTACTCCAATTTCTTTCGAAGGTTCGAAGGTTTTTTCGGAATCGCTTGAGGTACAGGCGGAAAAAAATGAAAATGAAGTTGCGACAAGTAAGACAGCTGTGGCTAATTTTTTAAAACGGTTCATAGATCATTCTCCTTTTTGATGTTTTGAGGCAAGCTAGCTTTTGTCTTCATCTTAAAGGCCCGACATCAAATCCGTTACCTTAAAAATGTAAAATCCATGTAAAGTTTAATTTTTTCAAAGGAAGCTCGATGAGAGAAGCTCACATTTTTATATAAAGAAGCAACCAATATGGAGTAAACCTTCAAAGCCTTTTTTGAACGCTACGCATAGATCCTACATCAAGCGGCAGAAGAAACCAACCGAGATGAGAACAAATACTACAGCAAACAGGAGAAGAACCTGATCAAGCGTCTGGTAACCTATAAAGACAACTACTTTGGATGGGTAGCGGGCTTTCGAATCCCGTTTTTCAACAACCTCAGTGAAAGAAGTCTGAAAGGAGTCAAAAGCAAACGGAAAGTAAGCGGACAATTCACGAACATACAGAGAGCCAAAGATTATGCGAGGATTCGAAGTTGTATTCCCAGCTTTGACAGTTTTAGAAATGAAAAAACCACCAAACACATTGCAACTAAATGTATTGGTAGGTTTTGTTTTTTTGAATTTTTTCGCGTACTTTTTTCTTTGTTTTTGTGAGTGTTAAAGTTTTTTCATGTTTCTCTTTCCAACACGATTTCATAGTCAGTAGGAAACCCGAATGTTTCATGTAAGGTGTCGGTTAAATCAGATGAATATCATTTGTGCTTATTTTTTAAATAAAAACACATTACTAAAAATTACCCAATAACAAATTATAAAATTTGACAAAAAATAAAGCGTTTAGAATGCTTATAGCGATTTTTTTCCTTTTAAATTCCCGTTTCGGCAATGTTGGAAGGATCCTTTTTAAAAGAAGATCTTGACAATTCAGTCCTATTGCAATACAATGAAACAAATAACCTCTACTGATCATTCGGTGTCGGTGCTTTGATAAAAATGAACATGGAACTACAAGGGAGTAGTCTGTCCATGTGTATTTCTATCAGGGCACCGGCTTTTTTGTGCCGAAAATTTGCACCTTGAAAACTGAAACCGTAAATACTCTCTATCGATCAGCCCGGGGAAGCAGTGCCATGAAGCGCATAAGCGATGAGCGTGCCAAGGGAAGAGTTAGACTTGTTTGTAAAATTGTAATCTTAGGCTGCTATTTTCCGATCAATGCTATTTGCCAATAGAAGTATGGATATATCCGTTTTTTTGACCGCGAAAAACTGTTTTTACTATATTTAAAGTAGCTACTTGGCTACTTTGAAGTATACGATCATCCGAATTTTTTCCGGTAATAGTATATTCTATAACCTGACATTTCAAACGGAAAATAGTACTATCTTCATATGAATCACAGAACGTTTATATCCACAACTCAAAGGGATGATAGTATGAAGTGTAGTTCGAATACAAAAAAGGTTTTGTCACTCGCAGAGTAAAGGGGAATATTTTCAACAGTTTGAATGTATAATGATGCAAGAAAACAGTATTTTTATATAATGTAGAAAGCGAGGCGGATTATGTCAAACTACAATGTAAATGCAAAATATGTATTTTCGGCTTCCAATGTTGCCGCTCTAACTGTTAAGAAGCGTATATCGAGTTATGAGAGTGCTACTGAGGCAAGTCAGAGGTTTTTGAAATCATCACAGTTACTTTCCGATAATGAGATGCTTGGATACCAATTGAATATGCATAAGGAAGGGAGTACGGAACTGTTTGTTTTTTCCGGCGAAGGTACAAGGGTAACACTTGAAGATTTCAGATGGATGTTTGCGAGTTATGCGATCTTGGAAGAGGCATCACAAGGATCGGAGGATGCGTTTTTTTCTTCGGATCGTTTCCTATATGCTCTTCAGTATACAGGGTCATATTTTACAGAAAGAGTTTGTTCGTATCATCGGGATGGATATTTTAACGATTATCTTGAGAATCATACTATATCGGGAGAAAAGATAAAGAGGATCTTTGATGTTTTGAAAAATCAAGAAGCTATTATCAGAATAATCTCGGGAAATGAGTTTAACGGTAATATGATCCTCATCAGCACTCCCGGCCCAATCCCTCTTAGGCTACGGGCGATGATTTCTTTGACACTTTCAGATGCCGTGTTGGCAGAACTCGATATTTCCGATGATATGGCGAAAGAGGTTGACGGACTTGCTTTAAAATATATGTCTGATATGTTTAGAGATATTGTGGAAGTTCTTATTATGGAAGCTTGTGAAAAAGAACAGGAGATCAATGCCCGGTTTGATAAGGCGGATGTGTATAAAGGGCTTGATTTTGAGAATGAGATGGAGTCGAAGGTTTTAAAATTACCATGTACTCCCATCGAAAGGTTGGATCTTAGCCCGCGTGCCTATCACTGTTTACGTCGGGCCGGTATAAGTAGGATTGAACAATTGTTCGCTATGGATGACGAAGATTATCTGAAAGTCAGAAATCTTGGAAAAAAAAGTACAGAAGAAATAAAACAAAAGCTTATGAAAATGTTGCCGGGAAAAATATAAGAGGATGGCAAGAGGGGAAGGTTTGAGTGGAACGAAATTCATCCTCTTCGAGCCACTTGATTTCCGCTCTGCAATAGGGTATCATGTGATTAAAGTATAGAGAACTCATTGGAATACAAAGGAGTATCGAGAGATGGATGGAGAAAGAAGAACACAGGTACTGGAGATCTTGGATTATTGGAGATTGATTGAGTTTTTGGGGCAGATAGATATTCCCCGGCAAAAGAATGAGAATAAGAAGCTGCGAAAAAAACTCGAAAAAGGAGAGGCTGTTACCGAAACGAAGCTGGAAGTGTTCCACGAATTCTCGGATACCTGTATTCAGTTGGATAAAATGATCGAAGATGACGACAAGAAGTTTGCCTCCTTTGTCTCCAAGGGGAAAGAGGTCTATTTCTGTATGGGTGCAGTGGAGAGAAATGCGTTTGTGGAATACCTGTCGAAGTATTTGCCGGATGAGGAGGAAGTGCCTGAACTCGCCTATTCCAATAAGAGTTTTATCGCATGGTTTTCCTTCAAGACGGATAATGAGGGAAGGTATCTCGATTACAGTTTTCAACTCTCTCCCTTGCTCTGGGCTGCCTCTGTCTGGGAAGACAGTAGGGAGTCGGGGATCTTTTATCCTTCCAAGGGAGCATATGATTCCATCATACGAAACTTTAATGAGAGACTGGAGGGAAGGTTGGCGGAGGAGTTTCTTCCGTCCCTGTTTGAAGATATCCAAACGAACTATGTAAACAAATCCTTCCCCAACCTATCTCCACAAACAAAGGGATTCTTGGAATATAATCGCTATTCAAAGGAAGAACATAAGCAGAGGGATGAAGATCCCACAGATTATTCTGATTTAGGCAAGAGCTATTTTTTGAATGACATTAACCTTTTGTATGAGCGTGTTCAAGAAGGAAGTTTCGGAGATAAGAACGAGTATGAAAAAGGAGTGATCGATTATATCCTCTCCGCCCACAATAAGTCAAGAGGCAGTGAGGTCTTCGGAAGGATTATAATCTCTCCGAAAGAAGACCGGACCTTAATGAAGTGCTTTTTCGAGGATGTACTGGATGTCGATCGAGCTCCGATCGGCAAATGGCCGGCAAAGTTTATGCCTGCTCTGATGCAGCAGGTCGCAATAAACCTTTCCATAGATCCGAAAGGACAGACTCCTGTTTTTTCGGTAAACGGACCTCCCGGAACGGGCAAGACGACTCTTTTGAAGGAGATCGTTGCTCACAATATCGTAGAGCGTGCAAAACTCTTGGCAGAGGCAGGAGATGACCCGGATGTGATCTTCGAGCAGAGATTTTTTTCTCACGGACCTTTGGACAATCAGGCCTACTATCAGTATGCTCCTTCATACTATGCTGTCAAGAATGATAAGATCAATGACTATGCAATGTTGATCGCTTCCTGTAACAATGCTGCGGTAGAAAATATCACCGTCGATCTTCCGAAGTCGAAAGACATTCTGGAGAGTTTGAAAGATTCTGAAGAAGAACAAGATTCTATCCGCGAGGGTTTGAGGGAAGTCTATTCTCTGTTTGATCTCGAGCAGTCCGATGATATCGAAACCGTTACGACCTACGGCAAAAGCCGTCAGGAAAAAGATATCTACTTTACTCGTTATGCAAAGAAACTCCTCAGTATGGACGATTGCTGGGGACTGATCTCCGCACCCTTCGGGAAAAAAGCGAATATTCGAAGGTATTGTACGGCGGTACTCGAACCCTTTCTCGAGGAATACAAATCTCTTGAGAGCAGAAAATCACACAGGAAGAATTATTCTCTTCAGAGAGCCTTGTTTTTGGAACAGCTTGAAAAGGTAAGGGAAATGCAAAAGGAACTCTCTCTTTTATGCAAGCTGGCAAGGAAGGTCGAGGGAAAGGCGGGTGAACTCGACCGAGAAGAACTTTTGGAGAAGAGGAAAGGTTTGATGGGGGAGATCGCCGGTTTAAACAGAGAGATCAAAGAGGCGGAAAAAGAGGTGCTGGAACTTGAGGAAGGCTATCCGAAGAACTGGTTCGGAAAAAGGAAAAAATCTTCGACGCGAGATGCACTTATTCGCAAATATAAAAATAAGATTGATTCTCTTATGCTTAAAAAAGATAAGATCAATCTTGAAACGGATCAGATCAATCGCATCTTAAAGTATAAGCAACTTCTTGAAGGTTACTCGGAAGGAAGTAAGAGAATGATCCCTTTAGACCCTTCCTTCATGGAGGATTATATGAGTTTGGACGAAAGAAGATCTTCCCGTGCTCAAGTGAGCGATCCCTGGTTTACGCCGGAGTACAATAGAGAGCGTGAAAAACTCTTTCTCTATGCTTGCAAATTGCACAAAGAGTTTGTGGCCTCATCAAAGGCTCTGCGCCATAATATCATCAACCTGTTGATCGCATGGAACATGAGTGATGATTGCACTCAAAGGATGACGGAGGAAGATCGTCAGGAAGCGATGCCGGTCCTTCTTCAGAGTATTTTTTTGATGACACCGGTCATATCGACGACTTTTGCGTCAGCACAAACTTTCTTGAACGATGTGGGGCAGAGCGGAGTTTTTGGCACTCTCATCATTGATGAGGCGGGTCAAGCCCAACCTCAGATGGCGATCGGAAGTATGTTCAGGTGTCGAAAAGCCGTCATCGTGGGTGATCCCAAGCAGATCGAACCGGTGGTGACGGAGGAGACCGATATGATAAAACAATTGCTGTCCTCGGATCTACTCTCAAGTTATAAGGATAAGAAGATATCGGTCCAGGGTTTTGCCGATTATATCAATCCCTACGGGACCTTCTTGGGAGAGGAAGAAGAAAAAGAGTGGGTCGGATGTCCCTTGGTTGTTCATCGAAGGTGTATCGATCCGATGTATTCAATATCGAACATATTGTCGTATGATTTGACGATGAAGCAACAGACAACGAATCCCAAAGAGGAGCGTTGCAAGACTTTTATTGCGGATAAGAGTTATTGGATCGATGTGGAAGGAGACGAGAACTCCGGAGCAAAAGATCATTTTGTAAAAGCGCAGGGAGAGATCGTGATAAGACTTTTGGAAGAAAAATTCAAAAAAGATTCGAGTGATATCCCGAGGTTATTTATCATCACCCCTTTTACATCGGTCAAGAAGGGGATCAGGGATATGATATCGGGATCTCAGCTCTACAAAAAAGAACCTCGGGTCAAAAAATGGATGGCGGACAATAACATTGGAACAGTCCATACCTTCCAAGGGAAGGGGACGGATGAGGTCATCTTTCTTCTCGGATGTGATAAAACTTCAATATCGGCGGCAAACTGGGTCAACAAAAATATCGTAAATGTGGCTACTACCAGAGCGAAGTTTCGATTTTATATCGTTGGAGATCATAAGGTTTGGACCTGCAAACCGGTAAAGATCGCAAGAGAGTATATGGGAGGGTTCATCCGGGGATCGGACTTGGATAAGCTGTTATCAGAGGATACAAGGGTCGATGAGAATAAAAAAATTGTAGAAGAGCAAGGAACTGTAAAGTATACGAATGACAAAGATACAGTCACTACGGCGTCCTCCTGTCCCAAATGTGGTAAGGCGCTGGTGAAAAGAAAGGGAAAGTTCGGAGAGTTTATAGGATGCAGCGGTTTTCCAAAGTGCAAATTTACGAGATCCTTGGAGGATCCTACAAAGGATAAAGATGATGAGAACGAGAATGGAAGGTAGGCAGTTTCTATGATATTCATCAAATCCGTCTTCTTTAAGGATGGTATTTCTGTGGAAGGGGACTATGAATGGGAGATCCCTTCGATCAGGAATATGATAACGAAGAAGCAGGTACTCGAATTTCATACGCCCGTGACCTTTTTCACGGGAGATAACGGCACGGGTAAGTCCACACTTCTGGAGTGCATTGCCGCATCGTACGGATTTAATCCGGAAGGCGGAACAAGGAATTTTTGCTTCAGTACAAGAGAGTCCCATTCGAATATCTTTGAACACCTTGTGATCTCCAAAACGCCTAAAAGGGCAAAGGACGGTTTTTTCTACAGGGCGGAGAGTTTTTATAATGTGTCGACGGAGGTCGATCGCTTGGATAAGATAGGAAGGATACCTCTGTCGGATTCTTATGGTGGGGTCTCTTTGCATGAAAGATCCCATGGAGAAGCTCTGCTTTCCTTGATGAAGTATCGATTGGGCGGGAGAGGGCTGTATATTTTGGATGAGCCGGAGTCGGCTCTGTCTCCCATGAGTTTGATGAAACTGATCTGTATTATAGATGATCTGGTAAAGGCGGATTCACAGTTCATTATTGCAACGCACTCTCCAATCCTGATGTTCTATCCGAATTCGGAGATCTATTTGTTCGGGGAGGATGAGCTGAGATCGGTCAAGTTGGAAGATACGGATCACTTCATCTTGACCAAGGCCTTTATTGAAAAACCTCAAAAAATGATCTCGAACTTACTTGATTGATCCGACTGTGAGTGGAGGAAACTGATATCCTTATTTGATTAAAAGTGAAGAACTGTCTGTGTTACAAATCACAAAAAATTATTTTAGCACACATAAATTCAATTGTTCGATATATAGAAACAGATAGTGGTATAACTTGAGATCCGAATAGGGAAAAGAAGATGTTACTTTTGTCATTGTTGAAAAAAGGATTTCAGTTATTTTGTAAACTGTTTTCTTTACAAAACTTATAAAAAAAGTAAAATATAACTGATTAGATATGTATTTCGAGTGGTAAGTATAAGTTCGAGAAATAACGAAACAACATTTTATATAAGGACAGCTGTAAGATACGGGTTTAATAGATAACGAAGGTTGCTTGTTTTTTAGTGTGGAAAAATAAGGAAAACGCTTTAATATACTCCGGTATACAGACTAAGTAGGGGGATACAGTACCCGTGTAATAGTATGGGATGAGCATTACATTTTATTTACAACACTTGAAAAATCAAGAATATATTGATATTCTAACTTCAAATACGATTGTTTGTTAGAAAGGAAGGAATGACATGATGAGGAACTGTGGAAGGTGGATTTTTTGTACCGGATTGTTTTTTTGTCTATCAATGAATTCCGTTTTTGCGGAACCGTACACATTGAACGGGAAAAAGGTCGATTTGTCAAAAAACAATCTTTATATGAACGATAGAAAAATAACGAGCAACTATATCAGTCCGCTTAATATAGATAACAGGGTCTACATAGCTGTTCAGGATTTGGAGCAGTTAAATAACAGCGAAGTGAAATGGGACAAGAAGAATCAGACGATCAATATCAAGAAGGACGGAAAACACATCAAGATGAAAAAAGGAAACTCCTTCTATCATTTGAACGGAAAGAAGGTAAATCTTGCGAAGGGAACTAAGGTCCAGATTGTAAACAGTCGTTCTATGATCCCGTTGAGCTTTGCAATTTCCGAATTTAAGATGGAATATAGGTATGATTCCTCTTCTAAGACGCTCTATCTCAAGGATGATCGGGAATTGCCCGATTACGAGAGCAAAACGATTGTGGAAAATCCCGGAGAGGTGATTCAACCCCATGATAATTCCATCGATACGGGGAAAGAAAGCGCAGAAACTGCTACAATGCCCGAGAGTGAAGGAGAAGCGTCTTCTTCGCTTGACACAAGAGAAGTCATGCAGTCGTCGGTTGTAGAAAATTCGAGCGACAATGTTGTGTCCGCAAAAGACAATAGTATGATCGACACCAGAGAGGTTGGCAAAGAACCTACAGTCGAATTTTCTCCCATAGAAAACGTTTCCAAAACGGTTTCCGAAACTCCTCAAGCGGTAGGACAGGTGGTTCCGGTTTTGAACACAAGAGCCGTGATGGTAAAGTCGTGGAAGGATGGAACTAGAGAAACCGTGCAACTGGACCTTTCCGAGAGTTTTAGATACGAGGTTGCAATCAACCCCGATCACATCATTGTGGTTCTTCCGAAAGTGGAGACTTCTTATAACCTACAGGAACTAAGAACGATTTCTTTCTTTCAAGATATGGTTGTAAGAGATGTAGAGACTGCAAACCAAACCGTATTTACGATTTACTTGAATCCTTCTGTACCCAAGAATCTTTTGAAGGTGGACAAAAGCAACAGAACGATTTCGTTTGTCTATGAAAAGACGGCGATTACACAGTCCTCGATCTCTTACAAAAAAGATCGATCTCACAGCGTTGTAAAAATACCTTTGATGCAGAGCAGCTCGCAGGTTAGAGTGCTTGACCGCGGTAGAGGCATTGATGTTACCATCCCCAAAGAACTGGCGGTGCTAAATGAAGGCCGCGTTTCGGCAGATTCTTCCGATCGTATGTTGGAATATTATGAAGTGACCTCTTCCGACACCGGTTATCATCTGACGTTTTCATTCAAGGATAGAGTGAACTACCGGGTTTTGGATGACGGTACGGGAGGAAGTCTTGAACTACGTTTTGATAAGAAAAATCATTCTCCCGGAAAGGTCGTTATTGATCCCGGACATGGTGGAAAAGATAGCGGAGCGGTTAAAAACGGTTACAAAGAAAAGGAACTGAATATGGATATCTCAAGATATCTTATTGCCGACCTGCAAGCTTACGGTTACGAAGTCATCACCACTCGAACCGATGACAGTTATCCGACGCTCGACGACAGGGCAATTCTCGCCAACAATGTCGATGCTGATCTATTTATCAGTGTTCATAACAATTCGGCGGAGAAAAAAACCGAGATTAAGGGGATCGAGACTTACTACAGTCCGGGTGCTGAGGATAGCAAGAAATTTGCCGATCTTGTACACAGAAACTTGATTCAAAGCACGGGAGCGACCGATCGCAAGGTTAAAAGTCGAAAGTTTCTTGTTATCAGAAAGACGAATATGCCTGCCGTTCTGTTGGAACTTGGTTTTATGACAAATAAGGAGGAAGTAGCTCAGCTTGCAGACCCAAATTATCAAAAAATCTTATCACAGGCGATTGCACGTTCGGTAGATGAGTACTTTAAGAACTGAGGAGTTTCAAAAATACACTTGCGAAGGGATTAAGAAGCATGAATAAGAGCGATATTCAACTGAGAGATTTGAAAATAGAAACGAATGTGAACAAGTATGCGGAAGGGAGTGTGTTGATCTCGCTGGGGGATACGAAGGTATTTTGTACCGCTTCCGTGGAAGAGAAGGTCCCTGCTTTCTTAAAGGGAACAGGCACCGGATGGGTCAGTGCAGAGTATTCAATGTTGCCTCGAGCGACCAATTTCCGAAAGCAGAGAGATTCCTCCAAGGGAAGGATCGACGGACGATCCCAAGAGATACAAAGGCTTATAGGACGCTCTTTAAGAAGTGCAATTGATCTGACAAAACTGGGAGAGAGGACTATATGGATCGACTGTGATGTTATTCAAGCTGATGGAGGGACAAGGACTGCCTCAATCTCCGGAGCCTTCGTGGCAATGGTGCTTGCGTGTAAAAAACTGTATTGTGAGGGGGTATTGGAAGAATACCCCGTTCACAATTTTGTCGGGGCGGTCAGTGTAGGGATATTTAAGGAAAGGTACATTCTCGATCTCTGCTATGAACTCGATTCCAAGGCGGATGTGGATATGAATATCGTCTGTAACGACCGGTATCAAATCGTTGAGATCCAAGGAACTTCCGAACATGACACTTTCTCAAGAGAGGATCTGAACAAACTTTTGACATTGGCCGAAGCAGGTTGTAAGCAGATTTTTGACAAACAGAGAGAAGTTTTGGGGGAAGAAGCGGTATCTCTGATAGAAAAGGGGGTTCTTCCTCTTGCAAATGAAGTTGGAGTTAACTCTGTCAAGGAAGATCTCATCTCTTATCTCAAAACTTACTCCGAGAATGAGAAGATCGATATTGTCGTTGCTACATCGAACCTGCACAAACTTGACGAAATAAAAAAAATCCTTTGTTTTGAGAAAGTACGCTTACTCTCACTCAAGGATGTAGATTTGGAAGGAGTGGAAATTGTAGAAGACGGATCCACCTTCCAAGAAAATGCATTGATCAAAGCGAGAGAAATCTGTAGAAGAACAGGAAAACCTTCCATTGCGGACGATTCCGGACTGATGGTCGACATTCTCAAAGGAGAACCGGGAATATATTCCGCAAGATATGCGGGAAGTCCCTGTGATGACACTGCCAACAACAACTTGTTGTTGGAGAATATGAAACCTTATGCGGAAGAATTGAGATTGGCAAAGTTTGTAAGTGCTATTGCTATCGTCTTTCCCAATGGATTTGAACATACGTTTTTGGGTCTGACGAACGGAAAGATCGGCTTTGAACCGAAGGGGGACAACGGATTTGGCTATGATCCCCTGTTTATCGTACAAGGGCATGGAAAAACCTATGCGGAGATGACGGAAGAAGAAAAAAATAAGGTGAGCCATAGATATCGTGCGTTGAAGAACTTTAATAAATACTTTCACGATATGTTTCAGTCATAGGCAGAGTATCCCTTTCGTGTAGCGGAGTCTTGCAATTATGTGAACCGCATCTTCGAACGTTTGTTTTTCAAGGGGAAACAAGCTCTATATGATGGACACAAAATAAGATTTGAAGTATAATGAAGGGAATAAGATAAATTCGTTTAGATTAGTATAGGAGTTGAGCCATGAAATACAAAAGACTATTAGCGATGCTTTCTGTTATTCTTCTTTCTCCTACGGTTGCATTTGCAGATCTTCAGGCGATTGTGAATAAGGACTCCTTGATCATCAGACAGGAAATGAATGACACTTCTCCTATTGTTGCAATTGTTCCCGTAAATGCGAGGATGGACGTCGAATCAATTGATGGTAAGTGGTGTAAATGTTCGTATATGGATTATTTCGGTTATGTATACAAGGACTATGTAGATGTATATAGTGTGATGCCGGGATCAGCAGGGAGGTTAAAGAAGGATTTTTATATAAGAAACCTGCCTGTAACCTTTGCTAAAGGAGAGCAGGTTATTATCTTCGATGAGTTTAATAAGTATTATCTTGTCAAGAAGAGCAACGGTTATTTCTATATCCATTCCTCTTACTTGGAAATCGATTCCCCTGAATCGATCAAAGATCCTATTATGATCAATTCAGGAATTGAAACTCCGGAAAAATACAGCAGGGTACAAAATGAAACCTTCTATGAGGTAACGGGAGATCTTCCTACTGAGGAACATAAGTCCCTGTTCTTCCATGATGAGAACGGTTCTTTTCGAGTTGAAGAAAAAAATCATAACCTAAGTCCAAAGCCCGTTCCTCCGATTACACATCCCGTCCCTCCGACTACACAACCTCTCCCTCAAATCAAACCTCCTAATGCTCAGACACAAAAGGAAATAGAAGAACAGAAGAGGCTTGAAGAACAAAAGAGGCTCGAAGAACAAAAGAGGCTCGAAGAACAAAAGAGGCTCGAAGAACAAAAGAGGCTCGAAGAACAAAAGAGGCTCGAAGAACAAAAGAGGCTCGAAGAACAAAAGAGGCTCGAAGAACAAAAGAGGCTTGAAGAACAAAAGAGACTCGAAGAACAAAAGAGGCTTGAAGAACAAAAGAGGCTCGAAGAACAAAACCGGAAACAACAGAATAAGCCTCAGCCCAAGAGTGGAATTCAAGATGAGAAGAGTACGGAGAGGTTTGACTTGTTTGAGGGCGGAGAAAAAGATATAGAAAATGTCGTTGTTGAAGCGGACGAATCTATAAATATTACCGGCTCCGATAAGAATAAGAAGCCTGATAAGGGATCAAAGGATAAAAAAGAAGGCGGAGAAAAGAATACCGATTCGAGCAAAAACAATTCTTCTTCTAAAAACTCTTCAGGAGAGAGGGATAGTGAGAGCCTTTCAAACAGAAATTCTGACACGAGTCGTCAGCCGAAAAGGGATAACAGAGAACAGGTAAATGCTGCTAAAAACAGTGAGTACGGTCACTTGATCCGTTCCTCCCGTTTAATTTCAACGGCAATTGAAGAATATGATAAGCCGTATCTCTACGGTGCTACGGGACCGGATCGTTTTGACTGCTCGGGCTTTACTTCGCATGTATTCAGAAAAAACGGGATCAAAATACCGAGAACCTCAGCTAACCAAGCGGAACAAGGAGAGTTTATCGAAAGAAGAAACTTGAGATCCGGAGATCTTATCTTCTTCGACACAAGAGCGGAAAGTAAGGTCAAAGTCGGAACAGGAGAT
Source organism: Filifactor villosus (assembly GCF_042652965.1). NCBI lineage: Bacteria > Bacillati > Bacillota > Clostridia > Peptostreptococcales > Filifactoraceae > Filifactor > Filifactor villosus. The sequence continues at coordinate 253,218 of NZ_JBHSHL010000014.1, read as the reverse complement.
TCTGCCTATATTCGGCCTTCCAAGGTTACTCATGTCGGCATTTATATGGGCGAGGGTAAGTTTATCCATGCCTCTTCAGGTGCTGCAAGAGTTGTTGTTACAGACTTAAGTGTTCCATACTACTCTCAGCGTTACTATGGAGCAAGAAGATACAGTAGATAAGGATGGATCATGAACTCAATATTATTAGCAGCTTTCAATTCCAAGTATATTCATTCTTCTCTTGCGGTAAGATATCTCAAGTCTATGATAGAGCAGGATATTAAGGTGGGAGTTGTTGAATACACGATCAATGAAAATATACAGGATATCATTGAGGATATTATTTCTAGAGGCTACAGGGTTGTAGCCTTTTCGTGTTATATTTGGAATATCGAGATGATAGTCAAGGTTTCAGAAACGATCAAAAAAATTGTTCCGGAGCTCAAGGTTCTTTTTGGTGGTCCGGAAGTTTCCTATGATGCAAGAGAAGTAATGGAAAAACACCCTTGGCTTGATTTTGTTGTAAGGGGCGAAGGGGAGATTGCTTTAAAACAGTTTGCAGAGTATCTTTTGGGAAGAAGGGAGATCGAGCAGGTATGTAACCTTACCTATCGTTCACAAGATGGTATTGAGGAAAATCCTCTACATCCTTTGATCGAGGATTTTTCTCTTATTCCGGAGTTCTATATGCAGAGTGAGCAGCATGATTTTGAAAATAAAATCGTCTATTACGAGGCCTCAAGAGGTTGCACCTATCGATGTGCATATTGTTTGTCGTCGATCTCCAAGAGGGTTCGTTTCTTTCCGCTCGATAGGGTAAAAAGAGAGTTGAAACATTTGGTCGAACTGGGAGTCAAGCAGATCAAGTTTGTTGACAGGACTTTCAACTATAACAAAGAATATATGATGGAGATGTTGGAATATCTAATTTCCATCGATGATGGCAACATCAATTTCCACTTTGAAATCACAGCCTCTCTTTTGGACAAGGAAGTCTTATCAGTGTTGAAGCAAGTAAGGAAGGGCTTGTTTCAGTTTGAGATCGGAGTACAGTCGACAAACGACTTGACCTTAAAATCTGTCTATCGCCCCAATCAATTTAATAAGATAAGGGAGATCGTACAAGAGATAAAAGAAGGAGGAAACATACATCAACACTTGGATTTGATTGCAGGACTACCTTTTGAAACACTCGAGGTGTTTCGAACATCGTTTAACGATGTGTTTGATCTGCAACCCGAGATGCTTCAGTTGGGATTTTTGAAACTTTTAAAGGGGACACCCATGTGCGAACTTGTGCAGGCTCACGGGATTGTTTATACTTCTTACCCGCCCTATGAGGTCTTAAAGACCAACTATTTGTCTTATGCGGATGTTATGCTCTTAAAGCAGGTGGACCATTTGGTCGACAGATACTACAATACTCGAAAATACACGGCGATGATGTCATTTTTATACAGAAGGTTTTATCTTAACAAAGGCTTTGATTTATTCTGTGAATTTCAGAAGTTTGCGGTTTCTTCACGTCGACAGGTGGGGGCGTCAGAAGAATTTTACCTCCTGTATGAATTCCTTCGTTGGAAAACGGCAGGAGAAGAAGAGGGTTTTCTTCGAGATATTGTTTGTTTTGATGCGATCATGACAGGAAGGAAGAAAAAGCTTCCCGCTCTGATCTCTTCTTGGTTGGAGGCAAAAGAGGAAGATAAAAATTTTTTGTTTCAGTGTCTTCAAAGACGAGATATCCTAGAAGAACTGGGGTTTGATAACCCTTCTTCAAAAAACCTGTTTAAAAAGACAGGGTATATTTTTCTTCGTTATGATATAATAAAATATTTGAAAGAAGGAAAATGCGAGGAGAGATCCTGTCTGATGATAGTGAACTATGAAAAAGAACGTGATTTTTCCGGCTATTTTCCATATGTTGTAATAGATGGGAGGGAGAGAGGTGTTTAAGGAAATAGAGAAATTTCTGTTGCAAAACACCGATAAACTTGCTTTTTTAGATGTGGAGAAACGTTTTTTTGCAAAACTCTACCGTGATAGCGACCTGCTCACGATCCCGCTTTTTGTTGAGGATGTCAAGCCTGTTGTTTTGGAAAAAAAAGAAGGCATTGAGTTGATGAGGGTCTTGAAGGCGATGGTCTATATGGTGGGGCTGGATAGCAACTTTCGCTTTAATAAGGATTATATAGAGATCATACAGTCCTATCTTCACCCCTTGGATCGCTTTCTTTCCGATTATGCGGGAGGTCTTTATCATCAGGGGAGGCTAAAGGATGCCTTCATCGTCCTGTCGTGTGCCCTGCAATTTTTTCCGAGCGACAGCGACCTCCGTTATAACCGTTCCATGCTTGCAAAGGAACTGTTGGATCATGCTCTTTCGACTCCTTTGAAGAAGGAACTCTATCGTTTTTGTAAGAGGGAGCTTGAGATCATCCTTGAGAAGGATAAAGATCATTCTTTGAGTCTTTATCAATCCGCCTATTTTGATATGAATGATTCGAATTTAGGTCGGGCGCTTGAAAAATTTTCACGGGCAAAGGAGTTTCTTTTCTCGGACAGTGAGTTGAGCAAAGACATCGAAGAGCGGCTTGCGTACCTCAATGCCGCTACAAGCCTAAAAAAGGTCGAGGAACTCATTGAGGCGGATAGGGTGCAGGAGGCTCTGGAACGTCTTGAGGATACAAAGACTGATAACAAGGTGCAGGCTTATAAAAGGCACTTGTTGACAGGTTACTGTTTTAGGCTTCTTGAACGTTATGAGGAAGCCATAGAGGAGTTTGAAAAGGCCTTTCTCCTTCATAGTGAGGACAGCAGGTTGCTCTCGGAGCTGGGTCTGTGCTTTATGATGGTAGGAGATATCGATCAGTCCGAACAACTCTACTTGTCGGCTTTGGAACTGGATCCTCACTCTGTCGAGATCCTGTGTAATCTTTCTATGGTGAATCGCTACAAAGGGGATCAAAGTACAGCACGCAGGTTTGTCCTGGAGGCTTTGGCTTTGGATGACAAGGATGAGATCGCTATCTCGATATGGGAAGCTTTGAAGAAATCTGAGGAAGATCGGAGTGATGGTGTATAGTTTGAAGGCAACTTAAAATCTTTTTGAGATATATGTATTCTCAACAACATTCGTTTGCCATCATTCCTGTATCTTGAGAAATTGAGGAAAGGATATTTTGTATCTTTGTTCGACGGTTTCTTAAACAAAAGAAACAGAGCTATAAAAAAATATTTTTAAGAATGTAAAATAAGCAATATGGTCGTCGTTTTGTATCGTATTCTGTGAGCAATCAAACGCTTTAGGCGAATACATCATTTCGGTAGATGGTAGTTTGAACAGAAAGCAAGATAAACAGAAAGGAAGTTAGAGTATGAGTATTCTTATTACAGGTGGAGCAGGGTATATAGGCTCTCACCTTGCAAAAGCGATGTCTGAAAAAGGCGAAGACATCGTTATTTATGACAATCTTTCCACAGGTCATGCAGAGGTTTCACAAAAATTGAATCTTCCCTTGGTTGAGGGTGATATCAGGGATAAGAAGTTGTTGCTTGAGACCTTCCGCAAGTATAACGTGGAGGGAATCATCCACTTTGCAGCCAGTTCCCTTGTTGCGGAAAGTTGTGAAAACCCATATAAGTATTATGACAACAATCTTTATGGGACCATGATCCTATTGGATGCGATGAGGGAGGCCGGGGTGAAGTACATCGTCTTTTCGTCCACCGCTGCAACTTACGGAGAACCGGCTTCGATTCCCATTGTGGAGACCAACACAACGGTCCCGACCAACCCTTACGGAAATACGAAGCTTTCTATGGAACAGATGATGAAGTGGTTTGACGAGGCATATGGAACAAAATATGTTTCTTTGAGGTATTTCAATGCAGCAGGTGCAGATCCCGAGGGATTGATCGGAGAGGAACATGATCCGGAAACGCACTTGATACCCATTGTATTGCAGGCGGCAATTGGAAAGAGGAAATTCGTTTCGATTTTCGGAGAGGACTATGATACGAGAGATGGTTCTTGCGTAAGGGATTATATCCATGTTAACGATTTGGCACAGGCTCATATCTTGGCCTTGGAATATCTTTTCAAGGGAGGAAACAGCGATATTTTCAACCTTGGAAGCGGAAAAGGGTTCACGGTGAAAGAAATCATTGAAACTGCAAGAAAAGTCACCAAGAAGGAGATCAAGGCTGTGAGTGCTCCGAGAAGAAACGGAGATCCTGCGGTATTGATTGCATCTTCGGAAAAGATAAAGAATAAACTGGGATGGATCCCGCAGAAGGACGATGTCAGTATGATCATAGCGGATGCATGGAATTATATGACAAGGAATTCACGTTGATCGAGATAGGAGCGAAGCAATGCATATATGCTTTGAGTTGTTTTCAGTATTTTTTAAGATCGGCTCTTTTACGATAGGTGGCGGTTACGCGATGATCCCTCTTATTCAGGATGAAGTGGTTTATAGGAAGAAGTGGATGGAAGTTGAAGAGTTTGTCGATATGCTCTCTATCGCCCAGTCTTCTCCGGGGCCTATTGCAGTCAATACTTCAGTTTTCGTAGGTTATAAAATAGCAGGTTTAAGAGGTGCGATATCATCAACTCTCGGATGCATCCTCCCTTCCTTCTTCATCATACTTACAATAGGAATGGCTTTTAGAGGTATGCAGGACAACCTTATTTTGAAGCGTACAATGAAGACGCTGCGTCCCTTGGTCGCTGCACTTATCCTATCTTCCGTTATTTCGATTGCAAAAAATATGAAGATGGGTCTTCGACATCTCTGGATCCCTCTGGCGGTGGTCATATCTTCTATGTACTTTCATCTTTCTCCCATCTTGTTCATCTTACTAGGAGGGGTGGGGGGAGTTCTTTATTTTTCGGGGAAGGAGAGGATTGATCGTGCAGGCTGATCTCTTTCTCACTTTTTTTAAAATAGGCATTTTCAGCTTTGGAGGAGGCTATGCGATGCTTCCTATGATCTTCCATGAGGTGGTTGAAAAGAATATGTGGATTTCATCGGAAGCTTTTGCCGATATGCTTGCCATCTCACAGGTTACACCGGGCCCGATTGCGATCAACAGCGCAACCTATATCGGGTTTTTGAGAACGGGCTCTGTATTAGGCTCATTTTTAACTACGCTGGGAGTATCCCTACCTTCCTTTATTATTATGATTCTGCTGTCCAAGTTCGTTTCTCTTAATAAAAATAAGTATATGACTTATGCACTGAGGGGTTTGAGGTATGTAACCGTAGGCTTGATTTTGATGGCAGGGGTACAACTGCTGAACGGAGAGAACTTCTCTGATGTTTTTTCATTTGTCGTTTTCGTGTCCTCCCTCCTATTATTGATATACAAAAAGATCGATCCTATTGTTTTAATCCTACTATTTGCCGTCATCGGAAATTTTGTATACGCCATCTTTGATATCTGAGCACAAGCCGATATATCAGATTGTACTTTAGGATCGTTATTAAAATGTCAGGCGTATGGGAATAGAGATAAATCGGAATTTGTAGTAAATGAAAGTGAAAACGGAACTAATACTACGTTTTCGGAACCGAAAGCCAAGTCGTGAAACATAGCATCAGAACTCACTAACGCTCAAACAACTGATTTATATGTTTCACTCATTTGGATCGGTTTGGCAAACTTCGTAACTCACTGCGTTCGCCCTTCGGGTCTATGCGATGCTCCGCTGTCGGCTTTTTCATCTGATCGCAAGTCACGATTGCTCTTGGGAGCAGAGTTATCGTTCTTTGTTTTTCACTTTCATACCCAAGTCCCGGATTGAAAAACGCTCATACAGATAACTAATACTATTCTCCAATAGAAGTATGGATGTGTCTGTTTTTCAACCCGCGAAAAATCGGTTTATTTTCTATGGGGCACAGATTGTTTATATCCGCAACTCAAAAGGATAATAGTATAAGAAATTTAAACAGGTAATAGTATGACAGGTCGTTTATTACTCAAAGTTCAATTGGATAACTCTATAAATAGAAAATCCCTCTATGTCATAATATTGTTTACATGTAGTGACACAGGGGGATCTTTCTAATCAATTTTCAATTCAGTTGTAATAAAATACCGGGTGTATTTACTTTAAAACGGTAAGAGAAAGTTCGTGGATCTTTGATCTTATAAATTCGTCTGAAATGGAATTTTCATATCTACCGATGGCAAAGGTTTTCCACATCGACAGTATAAAGAAGACAACATCATCTTCATTTGAGAATATGGATTTCAACTCCAAGATTAACTTATCTTCAAATGTGTTGATTGCGGATATAACACGAAATCCCTTATTCTCAAGTGAAGAAATGACTTTTGTCAGTTCAAGCAGGTTGGAGTGCTTATTTTGGGGCAAGTCAAAAACAAAGGAAAACAATTCGCACAGTTTCTCTTCTTTTGAAAGGCCATTGTTGTCCTTAACCTGTTCCAATCGTTCCTCAATCTCTAAAAAGAAACAACGAACCACTTCGAAAAAAATCGCCTCTTTATTATCAAAGTATTGATAAAGAGTACTTCTTCCCATTTTCGAGGATAGAGCGATCGATTGGATCGTTGTCTTTTGGTATCCTCGCTCCAAAAAGTTTGCGAGTGCAACTTTTGCAATTTCCCTCTTTTTCTCATCTGTGTTTACAATTTTTGGCATAAAATCCCTACTTCCTTTTACAACTACATCTAATGTTTATGCTATAATCCCCGTATAACAATATTTTAATTTCATTTAGGGTTATTGTCAATTGATAATGCAAAAACTATTTATTTTTGTTGTAAATTTTGACAGCTAATAATACAATAGAGTAGAGAAATCAGATCTACGGTATCATAATTTCCATTAAGACACCGAACTATAACGATGGGAGAGTAGGAGAAAAACGTGGCCAGACAAAGCAAATTAAATAAAAGAAATGTGAAAAAAAGTGAAGTAAAGTGTACGGAAGAAATTCGTGAGGATGCTTTGGATGTATCCGAGGCATCTTCCGAAGTGTATAAGGGAGAGGATGCTGAGAGTGTTGATCAGAAGGAGTCTTTTTTTATAGGAGATACCTTCCTGGACAACAGCAGTATCAGCAAAGAGATCAAGGAGGAACTGAAGAAGCATGAGGAGAAGGCAAAAGAAGAGGTAGAAAGCGATTACCGTAGAGATGAAAGAGAAGTGAAAAAGATAGAGAAGAAGGAAGTGAAGAGCGAAGAGGAAAAAATCGCCCCGATACCTCCTGTTCATGAAGAGCTTCCTTCCTTGAATAATACTGCTTTGCAAAAAAAAGAGGTTTCGGCACAAGAAAAAACGATAAAAAGATCTCATGGAAAATCACAACCAAAAGAAAAACCTATACAACAACCAAAAGTTCCTCGACCGAGGCATATTCCTTCAGCGAGACCTACACCTTTGTTGAAAACACTTTTGTTTGTGTTACCCGTTCTGTTGATGATGGTAATAGGAGGATATTACATCCATAAGCTTTCCAACGCGCCTGCCCTGAGTGAACAGAATATTGAAACGGGTAACAATTCACAAGAGGGTCTTGTCTACCAGTATGGTCCCTTGCATCCGTTTGAGATGTGCTCGATGCGCAAGCCCGATTTGATTGCACAATTGGGTGAGCCCATGGGAGAAGGAGAAGGTGTGGATGAAGAGACCAAGTACCTTAGATACGAGTACGAGTGGTTTGGACTTCCTACGAAGTCGAAAATCTACTATGCCAGAGAACAGCGAATTTATAAGGCGGTCATCAATTTCCACAACATTGAATTTGATGAACTTCAAGCTCTGATTACCAAGGGGATCGGAGAACCTTTATCGATAGAAGAAGGGCAGGAGTACAAGGATATCATCTGGATAAAAGATTCGATGAAGTACTGGCTCACTCAAACGGATGAGGGAGTGAATCAGCTGGAGGTCAGATTGGCCTACTATCCCAATCCGAATGACTATGATATGGGGTATCGTCCTACGACCATTCAGGAAGTTAATACCGTCGATGTTACGGGAGACGGAAAGCCCGATGAAGTTTCTTTAATCGGAAGCAGAAACTCCTATACAGAAACCGCTTATGCAAAGCTGTTTATGCTTGTCACTTCCAACGGAAAAACGTACTTGGAGAAGTTTCCTGAAGACTTGGATGGAGGTCTGTATCCGCAGATGGAAATTTCGGGAACGGGTGTAGATGCGAAGATCACGGTTACTACCGATAACACCTATGTGGTCAACAAAAACGTGTTTGCCTTTGCAGATAATGAGATCAAAAATATAGAAAGTACGAATGCTCCCTTAAAAAAATAAGGTTTCTTAATGGAGAGGAGGAAGTATCGTTTGAATATTTGCATCGATATAGACGGAACAATGACAACTTGTGACTATTATATTCCGTTTTTCAATGACTTCTTCAAAAAAGACATTATATTTGAAGAAATCAAAGACTATGATCTCAAAAAGGTCTACGGGATATCGGAGGTTGAGATGAGCAGGTTTTATGATCTGGTAGGTAACAATATGCATTCTTCCGCTACAATCCAGCCACACGCTTCCGCTACAATTTTGAAATGGAACAAGCAACACAAGGTATATATTGTCACAGCAAGATTAAAAGAGAATGAGTTTATTACTTTGGAGTGGCTGAAGAAACACAATCTGGAGGACATCAGCCTCCACTCTCTGGGAAGTCCTGCGAAATTGGAGTTTTCAAAATCGATAGGTTGCGATGTTTTTATTGAAGACCATCCGCAGGAATCCGTAAGGATCGCGGAGACAGGGATCAAGGTTCTGCTTATGGATAATCCCTACAATGCGGATGTAACGCATCAAAATATTACCAGGGTTAAGAATTGGTACGAGATTGACAATCTTCTTGAAGTTTTTGCAAACGGGAGGATCTAAGATCTGATTTTTGACGATGCTGCAATTAATTGAGAGAAGAAGATTTGTAAATTTAAAATGAATATTATTGTAGAGGATAACTGAAACAGCTTTTTTCGAAGGGGAAATTTGGAGGAAAGCTGTTCAGAGCCTTTTCTTCATACAGAGAAACGGTATACAGGGACGAAGTCGTGTATGTTGCACTTACTCCTTGCGATATGAGAGGAGAAATTCTAATAAAACAACAAGTATTTAAGAGGCGAATATTTTTTTGTTGTTTAGAAGGGTGACTTCTCAGAACCAAAGAAGGAATTAAATCTTCTTAGCATACATAACACAGTGGGAATTTCCTCTTCACCTTATTATTCGTTTAATTCTTTTATATTGACGGTTTGTACTCTTTGGAAGGTCGAAGTGATTTTTGTCTTTTTTGGAGATTATATTTTTCTTCAATCAGGTTTCAGAACTGCACAATATTTTAAGAAAGCGGTTTGAAGGTCTCCTGATTTTATGCTGTTCTCCGTTTGAAATGCGGGGTATGAAACATCTATCATTGCCAAAAAAATTTAAGGATCATATGCTTCAAAGTGTTCAATCTGTCAATCTTAATCGATCATAGTATTACAGGTGTATTTTTGAAGAAGATGAAATTGATTTTTTTCGAAAGGTACTTTCCAATCAGTCTGTCAGAAAAAATAAAAGGAAGGATCGTTTGGATCAGGAATGGATGTTGCTATGAAAAAAGATTTGATAAAAAATATTTTAAAAAGCTGTATTTATTTTTATATCGTTTCTGTTCTGACTAAGGGAATGGTTTCCGGAGTCTTTATTGCCAGAGCATTTCCCGAAATGGTGTACTTATTCTGGTTTCTCTTTATCTCCTTGGGCTTTACTTTGAAGTGGACGCGGAAGCGATGGGAGAGGATTCTATCTGTAAGTGCTCCTTTTTTTATAAATCTCACACTTTTCGTATATGGTTATCTGTGCTCGGGAGGCTTCCCGAATTTGATATCCGAAGATAAGATTCACTTTTGGGATGCCTTGCACTATCTGAACCTCAACATCCTCCTAGCACCTATTATGATGCATCCTCAAACTTATTACCTGAGGTATCTTGCGATGATCTTCCTGCCCTCTACCCTCTTTTATATCGGGATGTATCTTTCGAGACAGTCGAAACTGAGGTTTGAAGATAGGATCAATGAGATGGATGTAAGTGTCAGGGGATTATTTAAGGGGGGAGATTCAAATAGAGAAAGAGATTCTTAGGATAAATAAACAAAGAGGAATGTTCTTTGATCAAAAGAGCTTGTTGAAGCTTACGCAGAAAATGCAGCGTATATCTCCGACACGGTGGATTATGTTCAGTTTCGTTTTAATCATCTTGTTGGGCACCTTGATCTTAAGTCTGCCGGTTTCTTCTGCTCAAGGGAAGTATACAGGATTTTCAAATGCACTTTTTACTGCAACTTCGGCAGTGTGTGTGACGGGTTTGTCTGTGCTCGATACCGGAATGTACTGGAGTACTTTCGGAAAACTTGTTCTTCTGTTTCTTATTCAAATTGGAGGCCTGGGTTTTCTCACTTTGACTACCTTGGCTTTGATCTTGTCGGGAAATCGTATTGATCTGAAAACAAGGATATTGATGAAAGAGTCTCTGGGGCAAAATAAGTTGCAAGGTATTCTTAAGTTTACAAAGTCGATTGCGTTGTTGACCTTTGGAATTGAAGCGGCGGGAGCTTTGGTCCTGTCCTTTGTTTTTATTCCGCAGTATGGCTTTGTCAAAGGGGTCTTCTTCTCTATCTTTCATTCGGTTTCGGCTTATTGTAATGCGGGTTTCGACTTGAACGGAAACTTCAACTCCTTTACTTCTTACATCTCCCATCCTGTTGTCAATCTTGCTCTTATGACTCTGATCCTTTTAGGAGGGATTGGATTTACTGTACCCTTCGATGTTATCAAAAATAGAAGATTTCACAGATTGAGTTTGAACAGTAAGATCATTTTGGTGACCAATGCGATCTTACTCTTTGGAGGATGGTTTTTGTTTTTTGTCTTTGAGCATGGAAACCCTCTTACGATTGGAGGATATGACACCTTTACAAAGCTGATTGCTTCCGTCTTTCAGTCCGTTACTTGCAGAACGGCGGGTTTCAACACGATGGATCTTGAGGCGATGAGCAACAGTTCCAAATTGTTGTCGATTTTTTTGATGTTCATAGGAGGCTCTCCCGCTTCTACAGCAGGGGGAGTAAAGGTAACGACGGTTGCTATTTTGTTTTTGATATCCAGATCCGTAGTTCAAAACAAAAGGGAGATCGAGGTTTTTCATAAAAGGATCTCATTTAAATCGGTAAACAAAGCGATTGCAATTTCCGTGATCATGAGCTGCATTGCTTTCTTTGGTTTGATGGTCCTGTCGACGGCGGAGAAGGGAGCGCCTTTTATGAGTGTTTGTTTCGAAGTGATCTCTGCGATTGCCACCGTCGGTTTGACCTTGAATTTAACGACGAGTTTGAGCCTTCTGTCTAAGCTTGTGCTTATCTGTATTATGTTTATAGGACGGGTCGGGATCCTGACGATCCTTCTCGCGTTTTCGGAAGCGAAGACAAAGCGGTACAAGTATCCGGAGGAAAAAATCATCATTTAAAATGAAAAGGGTGGAATTATGAAGAGAAGTTTTATTGTAGTAGGTTGCGGACGTTTCGGATATTCTGTGGCAACAAGGCTGTTTGAGATGGGTTATGATGTAATGGCCATCGATAACGATGAAGAGACGGTGCAGGATCTTTCCGATAAGGTCACCTACTCCGTTCAAGCCGATGCAACAGACGCGACAGCGCTCAGTGAGTTGGGAGTTCAAAATTTCGATGTCGCTGTGATCAGTATTGCCTCCGATGTGCAGTCATCGATATTGGCGACGATCCTGGTCAAGGAAATGGGTGTCAACTACGTTGTTTGTAAAGCAAAGGACAACTTGCAGGCAAAGGTGCTGTACAAGATCGGCGCGGACAAGGTGGTGTTTCCGGAGAAAGATATGGGAATCAAAGTTGCAAACAGCCTTATATCTAAGAATGTCGTGGATTATTTCGATATTGACTCGGACTACGCCATTGCGGAGATCAAACTCCCCTCTTCCTACTTTGATAAGAAGATCAAGGATATCCCTCTTAGACAAACCTACGATCTGAACATCGTAGGGATCAAGGACGAAGAGGGCATCCGTTTTAATCCGGATGCGAAGAAGGTCTTGAAAGAAGGAGAGGTTTTGATCGTAATAGGAACGAGGGATATGATACAGAAGTTTGAGGAAATCGAATGATGAAGGACTATGAGAAGATACGATCCAAAGAAAATTTAAAATACAAAACTGCGATGTCTTTGTTTCAACAAAAGTATAGAAAGAAAACGAAACTTTTTCCGGTAGAAGGCTTGAGGACAATCTTGCAGGCTTTGGACAATGAGGTTGAAATCGAATATCTCTTTGTTGAAGATGAGTGTATACAAAAACATTCCTCTATTTTGGCAGAAAAATCTCTTGTAGAAAAAACTCTGCTTTTAGACAAACAATTGTTTCGAAATCTCACCGATACAGTTCATTCTCAAGGGATTGTTGCAATATGTCATATCAAAGAACAAAACTTCAACGAGGCTCTACAGAAAGGGCAAAGACTTCTGGTGATCGATAGGGTACAGGACCCCGGTAATTTGGGTACTTTACTTAGGACGGCTCTTGCTTATAAGATGGATGCGGTGCTTCTTACAAAAGGGAGTGTTGACATCTATTCTCCCAAGGTAACGCGTTCGTCAATGGGAGCAAACATATCGATGAACATTATTCAAAATGCACAGACATCAGAGGTGCTTTCGCTAAAAAAAAGCGGTTATGCTCTATATGCCGCATCTTTGGACGCGCAGGCAGTGGAGTATAGAGAGGTAAGGTTTGAAAAAAAGAGTGCATTGATTCTGGGAAATGAGGCTAATGGAATAAGCAAAGAAATCTTGGAATCCTGTGACTACAAAATTATCATCCCCATCGGAAACGAGATGGAATCTTTGAATGTGGGGATCGCAGGAGCGATTCTGATGAACGAGATTTTTGCGCAGCAGAGACAAAGCCTTAGCCAATCGGGCTAATATCTTCCTTGACAATTGACACGATATCAACTGTATTGTATGATAAAGGTTAATACTTATACTATTCCCGTTTAAACTGTCATCATATATACTTATTCTATAAACGGATCAAATCGTTTGAGAAAGCCGTTTTCTGCAGGTGGCATTTTTAATAGGATAACAGTACTAATAATACTATGATCAGAGGGGGTTTTTTTATTGAATGAAAAACGATTTTATATAACGACACCGATTTATTATCCGAGTGGAAAACTGCACATCGGACACACCTATACGACGGTGGCGGCGGATGCGATCTCAAGATACAAACGCTTTGCAGGTTATGATGTGCGATTTTTGACAGGCACGGATGAGCATGGTGAAAAAATACAGAAAAAAGCGAAAGAAATGGGTTTGGAGCCCATCAAATATTTGGATGAAATGATTGAAGATATCAAAAAATTATGGTCGACTATGGAGATCTCCTACGATGATTTTATCCGAACAACCGAGAAACGCCATGAAGAGAGGGTTCAAAAGATCTTTCAAAAATTGTACGACCAGGGAGATATTTATCTGGGAGAGTATGAAGGACACTATTGTGTGGAGTGTGAGGCTTTTTGGACGGATTCTCAACTGGCAGAGGGAAAATGTCCCGATTGTCACAGGGATGTGGAAGATAAAAAAGAGCAGTCTTATTTCTTTAGATTGTCCAAGTACCAGGACCGTTTGATCCAATACTACGAAGAACACCCGGACTTCTGTTTTCCGGAGAGTAGAAAAAATGAAATGCTCAATAATTTCTTAAAGAAGGGTTTGGAAGATTTATCCGTTTCCAGAACTTCTTTCGACTGGGGAGTGAAGGTCCCCTTTGATGAAAAACACGTCATCTACGTATGGATCGATGCCTTGTGCAACTATATCACGGCCCTGGGTTATCCGGATGAGACTTTGGAGATGGAAAAGTACTGGCCCGCAAATATGCACATCGTAGGGAAGGAGATCGTGCGTTTTCACACGATCATTTGGCCGGCTCTCTTGATGGCCTTGGATCTTCCTCTGCCCGACAAGGTGTACGGACATGGCTGGATTCTGTTTTCTTCAGATAAGATGAGCAAGTCAAAGGGCAATGTCGTATATCCGGAGCCTTTGATAGAGAGATACGGCATCGATGCTTTGAAGTATTTCTTGCTTCGTGAATTCGTCTTTGGACAGGACGGAAACTATACGAATCGCGGATTCTTAACAAGAATCAACTCGGATCTGGTAAATGATTTGGGCAACCTGCTCTCGCGAACGGTTTCGATGGTCGAGAAGTACAACGATGGGATCGTTCCCGCAGCGAAGGTCTCTACAGACTTTGATAAAGATCTTCAGGATTTGATCAATAATCTTTCTGTAAGGTTTGACGATGCGATGAATCGTATGCAGTTCAATGAGGCTTTCGAAGAACTGTGGAAGTTGATCCGCAGAGCAAACAAATACATTGATGAGACTATGCCCTGGAAACTTGCTAAAGAAGAAGCATCAAAAGAACAACTCAACACGGTCCTCTATCATCTGATGGAGGTGTTGAGGGTGGTAGCCGTCTTCCTGAAGCCGATGTTGTCCGTCACCGCACATAAGATCCTTGAACAGATCAATATCCCCACAGAGGATGCGACCTTGGACAGCGTTGCTGCCTTCGGTGGTTATCCCGCGGGGAATAAGGTAAAGAGGGGAGAGAACCTCTTTGAACGTTTGGATATAGACGTGGAAATGGAAGAACTCGAGAAGATGTTCGGTGCCAAAAATGAAAAGGCGGAAGAGATCGAATGGAAGCAAAAAGAAGAGATCGGCATTGACGACTTCGCAAATATGGATCTTCGGGTGGGAAGGGTTCTTTCCTGTGAAAAACATCCTAAGGCCGATAAGCTGTTGGTGTCACAGATCAAGATTGGAAATCAAACGAGGCAGATCGTAAGCGGGATCGCCAACTTCTACAAACCGGAAGAAATGATAGGCAAAAACGTTGTGGTCGTAGTTAATTTAAAGCCGGTGAAACTAAGAGGAGTCTTATCGGAAGGCATGGTACTGTGTGCCTCGACCCCGGATGACGGCAAATTGGTCGCAGTATCGGCAGACGGTGTTCCTGACGGCTGTGAGGTGAGATAGATGAGATTGTTTGACAGCCACGTTCACTTGGACGACAAGCGTTATGACAAGGATAGGGACGAACTGATCGCTTCTTTGCCCGAGCAGGGCATCGAATTCGCTGTGAACATCGGCGCCGATATCAAATCTTCCAAGGCTTCTATTGACTTGGCGGAGAAGTACGAGTTTTTGTATGCGACGGTAGGGGTGCATCCTCATGATGTGAAGGCGATGAAGGATGCAGATATTGATATGCTCAGAGAGCTTTCGAAACATCCCAAAGTCCTGGCGATCGGAGAGATCGGCTTGGACTATTACTATGACAATTCCCCCAGGGAACTTCAGAAAAAATGGTTCATACAGCAGATAAAACTTGCGAACGAGTGTGATCTTCCGATTGTTATTCACTCAAGGGATGCGGTCCAAGACACCTACGATATGATCAAGGAGTACAACAGTGGGTCCAAGGTCTTGATCCACTGTTTTTCGCAGAGTTTGGAAATGGCGAAAAAATATGTAAAAGATGGGGCCTATCTTGCTTTGGGAGGAGCTCTTACCTTTAAAAATGCACGTTCTCTCTTAGATGTGGCAAGGCAGATCCCCTTGGAATATCTGCTGATTGAAACGGACTGCCCTTATTTGACTCCCGAGCCCTACAGAGGAAAGCGCAACGATCCGTCCAAGGTCTATTATGTGGCGCAGAAAATCGCAGAATTGAAGGGCTTGTCACTTGAAGAAGTGGTTGAAACGACAAACTTTAATGCCAGAAAGTTTTACGGCTTGAGTTAGAATGATGGAAGAGGTTTGAATAAGTATGACACTGAGTAAAATTCGCAATCACATAAGCAGAATATATGAGATGACAAATGTTCTTATGGACAAAGAGATCTTCTTTGATATCAAAGATGAGTTGATGAATTCCGTCAATGAGGTGCTTGATTGTGAAGTGCTTTCTTTAAATGTGTTTCCAAACGATGATCAAAGTGAGATATTATTGGTTTATACCAATAATATCTCCGATATCGCCGAAAGTTATCAAAAGGATTCTCTCAAGATCAACTCTCAAAGAGTGTATCGAATCCCTTCGGAAGGCTATTCCGACTTTATATGGAGTGCGCTTCATCACAAACAGTATGACTGTTCCATGGAAGGCAGCAATGCAAAGACCAAGGCTATTTTCCCTCTGGTTTCACAGGACAAAGTCCTGGGGTTTATCTATTTGATATTAAAAGAGGGGTTGATCCTGGATCAGGATGATATTTATTTTTTGAGGCAAGTCGCTCTGTTTTTGGCTCTTTCCATAGAAAAGGCGGAGATGAAGAAGATCGTTATGGAATCGAGGATGAGAGAGAGGGAGATGGCTCTTGCCTTCGATATGCAGCAAAAGATTATGAGCGAAAACAACGTACCCTTCTTCCAAGGGGGCAAGATCAGCTATTTTTATAAATACGGAGAAGCCTCCGGGTATATGCCCTACCTATCCAAGAGACTGGGGGGAGACTACTGTGAAATTACTCAGATTGATGATCAAAAAGCCCTCATTTTCGTTGCGGATGTCATGGGTCACGGGATGGCTTCAAATTATTTTGTATCGATGATGAAGGGAGTACTCAAGACCTGTGTGGACTTAAACATTACAGACCCTGACGAACTTCTGACCAAAATGAATATGATCCTGATGAAGGAACTTGATAAGTCCAATCTGTTTATAACGGCTCAGGCCATGTTTGTCGATTTTGGAGATAAAACAATTAGGATATCCAATGCGGGACATACTGAACCTATTATGCTAAGTTACAAAAATGAGGAGTTTTGGTACAGTATCATCAGCGGAGACAAGGGGATCCCTCTGGGGATTGATGAAACCTTAAAGTATGCACAGAGAAAGATCGATGTCAGCGGCTTTGACACCATCTTGTTATATACGGACGGAATTATTGAAGCTACGAATGCGAGTGGGGAAGAATTTGGAATAGACAGGATGATAGAGTTTTGTGAGAAAAAGGGAAACGCGGATACCGAGCAACTTGTACACGGACTTTATCAGGATGTGACCGAGTTTTCTATGGATGTTGATGATGTGATGACGGATGATATCTTATTGCTCGCCGTTTCTTTGGGAGCTTAAAAGAACGATAAGAAGGTGGGGCTGCTCCATCTTCTTACCGTTCTTTTTTTGTAGAAATACCTATTTGATACTACTCTCCAATAGATATGTTATCCACACTCACAAAAAATTGTTTTATACTATTCTTCGATAGAAGTATGGTTATATCTGTTTTGCAACCACGAAAATTCGTGTTCTCTTCTATGGAGTGCAAATCGTTGATATCTATTATTCAAAGGAATAATAGTATTATATCCCCATAGAATAAGGGGCTTTGAATGAATAAGAGTATAAATTATCTGATCGTAGGATACTTATTGCGTCGTTATACTGTCTATCTCGTTTCACCGGCTGTTGATATAATTGGGATTTTGCGCCAAATATTTTTCTTAGAACTTTACACCGTTTATATTATGGTCATTTCGATAGAATATGGATTTGAGAATCAATAGTCCTCATCCAAGTAGAAATGTTTTTGATCTTTTTGTTGCCAACCGATACAACAGTCGAGATTTATATTTCTTATTGACTTAAAAATACATTTTTCGACATTGGGATTTTCTCTTTTCAAACTGTCGATCAGCTCTTTGACTTCTCTTCTTTTGGTAGGAAGGTCATTTTTTGTCACGGTACAACCACAATTCATAGGAGAGATTCCAATATGGTCCATGTATTTTTTGATATGTTCCTCGTACACATAGTAGAGAGGACGAATGATCTCCATATTTTCGAAGTTTTTGGAACGAAGCTTGGGAAGCATCGTCTTGAAACATCCGGTATACAGAAGGTTCATCATCGTTGTTTCGTTGACATCATTGAAGTGATGCCCTAGAGCCAGTTTGTTGCAACCGAGCTTCTCGGCCTTGGCATACAAGGCTCCTCTGCGCATCCTTGCACACATATAGCAGGGATTGTCCGAAGCTACCTTCTCCGCTACTTCAAAAATATCCGAATCGAAGAAGTGGACGGGAATATCCATATCATGACAGTTTTGGAGAAGGGAGGTTTTGTTTTGCTCATCGAAGCCGGGGTCCATCGATATATATACGGGTTCGAAGTAGACATCGCTATGACGTTTTAACTCCTGTATCAGCTTGGCAAGAACAAGACTGTCCTTTCCTCCCGATATAGCGACAGCGACCCGATCGTTTTTTTCGATCATTCGAAAGTCGATCACCGCTTTGATAAAGGGGGACCAGAGATAACGTCGGAATTTTTTGATCAAAGCTCGGTCCATATCCGTAACCGGAAGAGGTTGTTTTTGTGTCATTTCCATAAGAATCCTTTCTTTTCTGTGAGCAAGTTTAGTGAGATCACGTTGAAAAAGCAACGAACTTATATTACACGAAATAAAATCTCATTTCAATATTGAAGACAAAGAATTTATATATTATAGTGATAGTAATGTTACTGTTTATATTATTTTCGTCTTCAATCACCCTGTTCGACAACCTCTTTTGCAAACAAATTGGAATTTTAATACTCTGCAGAGATGATGTTTTGATCGGGCAACAGTGTTGTGGCGGATATTGCCTACTTGTTGTATCAAAGAGCGATCATCAAGTGTTTGGGCCGGTTCTTTTGAGGGTGGGGAGTATGGAACGGTAACGGCAACAGGTATACCACAGAAAAAAGAAGAGAAGGGAGATCATATGCAGTTTACCTTTGCACACAACAATATCAACGTCTTAAACCTGGAAAAGAGTATGGAGTTTTATGAGAAGGCGCTCAACTTGAAGGAGGTTCGAAGAAAAGAGGCGGAGGACGGAAGTTTCATCCTCGTATACCTGGGAGACGGAAAGAGCAAGCATCAGCTCGAGCTTACCTGGCTCAGAGACAGGACCGAGCCCTATAACTTAGGGGAGAACGAGTTTCATATCGCTTTTGAGGTCGAAGATATGGAGGAAGCACACAAGCTTCATAAGGAGATGGGATGCATCTGTTATGAAAATCCCAAGATGGGCATTTATTTTATCAACGATCCCGACAACTACTGGCTGGAGATCGTACCTGTAAAATAGTCTTGAAAGTGTATCCAGCCTTTTTTATATCTTTATTCCACAGAAGACTTGTTGTATCGATTTAAAAACTGTGAAATATCGTTTTATCTCTTACGAAATAAAAACTACAGATATCGAGCAATTATAAGAAACAGTGTGCAAAAGCTTATATCGGAAGACTGTAACTTTCCATTTAAAGAAAGAGGACATAACCGCGGTCACCTAAACATAAGGTTTAAAAGTCCTTGTTTCAGGCCATCTTTGTACACTGTAAAACGACAATAAAAGCAGAGCATACCTTTGTGCCCTGTTTCTCAGGAATATATTTTAAGAAACCCTTGATTTTATACCATTTTTACAGTATTATAATTTGGTATTGTTATTACACACGATCTGCAGTTTGCAAAAGGGTGCCGAAACGGTCTTTTGCAGAGATAAGCTGGTCGGAGGAAGAAAACCAAGGAGGATATTATGAGTAATGTAGTAAGTATGAAACAGTTGTTGGAAGCTGGAGTTCACTTCGGACATCAAACGAGAAGATGGAACCCCAAAATGGCAAAGTTCATCTTTACGGAAAGAAACGGTATTTACATCATCGACCTTCAAAAGACGGTCAAGAAGATCGAAGAAGCCTATGAGTTTATCGGAGAGGTTGCCGCTGAAGGAAAGCCGATCCTTTTCGTAGGGACTAAGAAGCAAGCTCAAGATTCTATCAAAGAAGAAGCTGAGCGTTGCGGAATGTATTATGTCAATGAAAGATGGCTTGGAGGAATGTTGACAAACTACAAGACCATTCGTACAAGAATTGATCGTCTGAGAGAACTCGAGAGAATGCAGGAAGACGGAACCTTTGATCTGCTTCCGAAAAAGGAAGTAATGCAGTTGATGCATGAGAAGGCTAAGCTTGAGAAATACCTTGACGGAATCAAGGATATGCCGGAACTTCCGGGAGCGATCTTTATTGTAGACCCCAGAAAAGAGAGAATTGCCATCAAAGAAGCTCAAAACTTGGGTATTCCCATTGTGGGAATCATTGATACAAACTGTGATCCTGATGAGATTGATTATCCCATCCCGGGAAATGACGATGCGATCAGAGCGGTCAAGTTGATCACTTCCACGATCTCTCAATCCATCATCGAAGCAAAGCAGGGAGAAATGCAAGAGACAACTTCGGAAGAGATTGAAAAAGAAGAAGTAGAAGTAAGCGAAGAAGAATAATTGAGAAACTTTTGAAGGAAGCCTTTCGCGTTGACTCACCCGTTTTGTGAGGGAGGGTTTCCTTCTCTTATTATGTAAGGTTTGATCAAGGTGAGGAAGGATTATTTTTAAGGAGGAACATAGTATGGAAATTACTGCATCAATGGTAAAAGAGTTGCGTGAACAAACACAGGCAGGAATGATGGACTGCAAAAAAGCTTTAGTGGAAGCTGAAGGAGATATGGCGAAGGCTGTAGACATCCTTAGAGAAAAAGGATTGTCCAAAGCTGCTAAAAAAGCGGGTAGAATTGCAGCGGAAGGTTTGGTCGCCCTTGTTGTTTCCGATGACCACAAAGTAGGTGCCATCGTGGAAGTAAACTCCGAAACTGACTTTGTTGCAAAAAACGAAGAGTTCAAAACCTTCGTATCCGAGGTTGCAAACTTCACATTGAAGACCAAGCCTGCGGATATGGATGCATTGAAGGCAGCGGCATTTGAAGAAGATAAGAGTTTGGAGACCGTCTTGAATGAGAAGATTTCCAAAATTGGAGAGAATATGAGCATCCGCCGTTTTGCAGTAGAAGAGCAGGAGAAGGGCGCGGTGGTAGGTTACGTCCACGGTGCAGGAAAGATCGCTGTTTTGGTGAACTTGGCATCTGAAGCGTCAGCGGATCAATTGCAAGAGCTTGGAAAAGATATTGCAATGCAGGTTGCATCTATGAATCCGAAATATATCTCCAGCGATGATGTAGACGCGGATTACATTGCACACGAAAAAGAGATCCTGATGGCACAGGCGATCAACGAAAATGAAGAGGAAGCAGCAAAAGGCAAGAAGAAAAAGCCGGTAGAGATCATTGAAAAAATGGTGGTAGGTCGTCTTCAAAAAGAATTGAAAGAAGTTTGTCTGTTGGAGCAGGTCTTTGTTAAAAACTCCGATTTCACCGTAGGGCAGGTTGTGAAAAACGTTGCGAAAGAAGTAGGAAACGATATCAGTGTTGTTTCTATCGTTCGTTTCGAGGTAGGAGAAGGACTCGAGAAGAAAGAAGAAAACTTTGCGGAAGAAGTAGCAAAGCAAATGGGGAACTAAAAGAAACAAATATCTGTTGGAGAGACTTTCTTCAGCAGATATTTTTATGGAGAAAACGCTTTCTCCAACAATCTGAATGTGAGAAGGTGAACTGTTGAAGACAAAGTTTACTCGTTTTGTTCTAAAGATCGGAGGTTATACCAAGGTCTTATAGAAGGACGACGGCTTTGCCGCAATTTAAAATCTTACGAAAAATTTTTGAAGGGGTTCTATTAGGACTTATGTTTGCACCCTAAACAGTTCTATTCTCGTAATATTTTGGATATCTATATCTTTTTTATGGACATGAAGCGTTGATACAATATCAGTATTAAGAAAAGGAGGATCTTATGGAAGCCCTGTTTATCGTACTTAACAAAACAGAAAAACTCAATGACCTGATGCTTGCTTTTGCAGAACATGGCATTACCGGAGGGACCATCTTGGAATCACAGGGGATGGCGAAGTTTCTGTATTCGGAGAACCACGAACTTCCGATGTTCGGTTCGTTGTACATGCTTATGAACGACGGAAGACCTGTAAATAAAACTATTTTTATGTTATTGAAGAAAGAACGTGTGGCAGTTGCAAAAGAGGTCGTAAAAGAAGTGATCGGAGATTTGAACACCGAGAATGTAGGTATTATGTTTACTGTTCCCGTGTCTTCAGTGGAAGGATTGACAAAATAACTAGGGAGGCGCATGCAAATGCACATTTTGTATTATGTTGCAGTGGTACTCGCTGCAGGTATTTTTGTTGCAAAAATCACCGGGAAGCTGAAGCTTCCCAATGTTACAGGATATTTGATTGCGGGGCTTCTCATAGGTCCTTCGATCACAGGACTTGTTCCCCGGACGATTGTAGAACAACTGTCCTTGTTTTCTGATGTGGCCCTGGCTTTTATCGCGTATAGTATAGGAAGTCAGATCAACTTTAAACATCTGAAAAAAGTTGGGATCGGTATCGTTGTTCTCACTTTGCTCGAAGCGTTGATGGCGATGTTTCTGGTGGTTTTGGTTATGTTTTTTGTCTTTAAGACGAGTTTAGCCTTCGCCCTGCTTATCGGTTCAATTGCCTGCGCGACTGCACCTGCTGCTACGATGATGGTCATTAGACAGTATAAGGCTAAAGGAGTGGTGGTCGATACCCTTTTACCTGTTGTGGCGATGGATGACGGAGTGAGCATCATGGCCTTCGGAGTGGCTTTGACCGTCTCTAAAGCACTGATATCCGGAAAAGAAATCCAGTTTACTCAACTGGTGGTTATTCCTTCGATCGAGATTTTGGGTGCCTTGGCGCTGGGAGCGGTTATTGCGTTTTTGTTCTTGTCGATCGAACGTATAATCAAGAATGAAAGTGAACTGATGAATCTGGTAATTGTAATCATTTTTTTGGGTCATGCCTTGGCGACAAGGTTTCATTTTTCTTCCCTTCTTGCCTGTATGGCCATAGGTGCTACGATATCAAACCTGAGGGAAGGAAAGATCTCGTATTTTTCTATTGTGGATAATATCACAATGCCCATTTTTGTAGCTTTTTTTGTTATCTCGGGAGCGGATCTGGATATTTTTGCGCTCAAGGCCAGCGGGCTTATAGGTCTTGCCTATGTTTTAGTTCGTGTCGCAGGAAAGTGGTTGGGTGCATTTACCGGAGCCAAGCTCTACCATATGCCCAAGACCGTCCAAAATTATTTGGGCTATACTCTGGTTCCTCAAGCCGGAGTTGCGATCGGTCTATCTTTGGTGGCACAAAAGGCTTTGCCGGGAGACTACGGCAATGAGATCCGAACGATCATCCTTGCAGCTACGGTCATCTACGAATTTATCGGTCCTTTGATCACCAAGAAGGCCTTGATCGCAGCGGGAGAAATCACGCTACCTTCGACAAAATAAGAATACCGGTGAGGAGAAACAGATATTCAAAAAGGGGTGGATGTCGCTTCGAAGAGGTTTTTTATCGGGGCAATACCGCATAGTGTGAAGATGTAGTATAAAGTCGGCTTCTTACGGATAAAAACATTTTCAAACATATTTATCGGACAAAGGCTTTTATCTTATACCGAGAAGATAAAAGCCTTTGTATGTTTCTAGGGAGGCTCCTGTGTTTCGATAGGAGAAATGTTGGAAAAAGCCTTTGTTTTGTTCAAAGCGAATCTTCCTATTATCAAAAGAAAATATTCAAAAATGTATCCTTTCTTCTTCACACGCATTACTTGATATTTTTAAATATATGCTATAACAGAGTTTCAATTAAGTGAGGTTCTGTTTTTCTTGATAATGAAATTCATCAAATATCGAATCTTGATGTTTCAAATGAAAAAAGTTGCTTTTTTTTGAAATAAATGATAGATTTTTGAGGAACGGGGTATATATTGCTCGTAGTCAAAAAACATCCGGGGGTTCATGGATGTAAAAACGTATATTTGAGGAGGAATTTATTATGGAAAAATATGTATGTCAAGTATGTGGGTATGTGTATGATCCGGCTGAGGGAGATCCGGATGGAGGAATCGCTCCGGGAACACCTTTTGCAGACCTTCCGGAAGATTGGGAATGTCCAAGCTGTGGAGTAGGAAAAGAAGATTTTGAATTAGAATAAGATTTCAAGATAAAAAAAGAGTGTCTGACGAAGACATTCTTTTTTTGATGGAAAAACTCGGATAATCAAAAATTTCGTGTTATAGAAATGGGAAAGTACCTACTTTTTTTGTAGCTGATGTGGTATAATTATTATGATAGTGTTACAAAAGTGAAAATAAAGCGGTTCAAAGAGGAAGATTCATTGAGAGAAAAACATATAGATGAGAGATTACAGGCGATTTGCGACCTTGTTCCCGAAGGAACGGGAACTTTGTTGGATGTGGGAACGGACCATGGGTATGTTCCTATTCATTTGATAAAAAATAATATCGTTAAACATGCAATTGCTTCGGACATCAGTCCACCTTCTCTTAAAAAGGCGCAGAGAGAGATCGAGAAGAGCGGTTTGAGTAACCGTATAGAAACTAGGGTCGGAAGCGGTCTTGAAGTGATACATAGGGGCGATGAAATAGATGTGGTAGTTGTATCCGGAATGGGAGGGGTTTTGATCTCTCAACTCCTGGAAACATCGAAAGAACTGATAAGCAGATCGGGTTTTACCTTTATTTTTCAACCCGTACAGGCGCCCCAAGAGCTGAGGTCTTATCTTGCACGCAATGATTTTGTCATCTTGGATGAGGTTTTTTTAAAATCGTCAAACAAGTATTATCAAATTATAGTTGCAATGTACAAAGCAACCCCTTCTTTTGTAGAACGCTTTCCCGAGTTTGAAGATGTAAAAGAGTATTATGAGCTCAGTCCGGGGATCATCCGAAAGTCGGATGCTGTACTTTTGGAGTATGTGGAAGGAAGGTTGGAGGAGATCTCTTATATTTGTTTGCAACTCGAAACATTAAAGAAAAAGAAGGGGTTGACTTCCGTGCAAGAGGACAGGCTGAACCTTATGGTTCGAAAAAAGGAATTTTATGAGAAGGTGAGAAAGTATGCTCTTAAGAGAATTGGTTGAAAAACTTGATGCTCTAACTCGGGTAGAATCCTGCTATTCTTGGGATAACTCAGGGTTGATCATCGGAGATCTCAACAAGGACATCAACCGTATCTTGCTTTGTTTGGAGTTAACAGATGAGGTTTTGGAAGAAGCAAGAGGGCTGAATGTTCAGTTGATCATCAGTCATCACCCTGTGATCTTCAGTCCAACGAAGAGATTTGTCAGGGAGATTGAACGAGGAAACCTCGTATATGATTTGATCGCATCATCGATTGCGTCTTATACCGCTCACACCAACTTTGACATGCTCGAAGGCGGTCTCAATGACTATGTTTTGAACCTTTTGGGTGTAGGAGAGAGGCGGGAGTTGTACGATGGGGAAGACAGACCGATAGGAAGGGTGTTCTCCCTCCCTGAGCCGGTGAAGGTAAGCGAGTTTGCAAAGCGGATCAAAGAGACTTTGGACTTGCCGGAGATCAGGATTGTTGCAAAATCGGACCGATATGTAAAGAAGATCGGGATTGTTACGGGCAGCGGAATGGATGTATTGTTAAATGCGCAAGAACGGTTGTTTGAGTTGTTTTTGACGGGCGATGTGAAGTATCATCAAGCTCTGGATGCAATGAACAAAGGGTATTGTGTCATAGACGGGGGACATTACGGAACGGAGAAGCTCTTCTCTGAGGCGATGTTTACTCTTGTGGATGGATATTTGGACGGTGTGGAAATTATAAAATCGAAGGTGAATGTAAATCCGTTTCAGTATTTAGAATAGAGGTTTGAATATGAAAACATTGATTAGGATCGATAAAGGATATTCCATTCTTCAGAAAGTAAAGGAAAAATACGAAGAAGAAAAGATCTTACCTGAGTTGGAAGATATTCGAAGGAGACTAAAAGAACTTGATTCGGTCGAAGCGACTATGAGAGCGGAGATCGACTGTCTTCGCAATGAGCTTAGAGAACAGGAGAAGAATCTGGTCGAAGTGGATCGACAGATCAGAGACATTGTCAATAAGATATATCAATGTAACGACTTTAATAAGTTGGAAGAACTCAGACAACAGGAGCAGGGGCAAAAGTCCAGAAAAGTCGAACTCAATACCATGATGTTTGAAAAGTTCACGGCCATTGATGTGAAGTTGGAAGAGTTAAAGAATTTGAAGAACCGAAAAACTCTTTTATCGCTGGAGACAAAGCCTTATATCAAGATGATAGGAGCAAAAGAGCAGAAAATTTTGGAAGATATCAAAAAAATCGAGAAGAAGATCCGTATGCTTAGAAAAGGTGTCGATAACGAGGCGTTAAAAGCGTATGACAAAAAAAGGATCTCCATGGGCAAGGTTTTCTATCCTGTCTCAGAAAACAAGTGTAGTTATTGCGGAGATATTGTGGAAAGCGTTTTCGGAGAAAACGGTTCCATCTATGAATGTAAGAGTTGTGGGCGTTTGCTTTATATCGGAGAATTTTCTGTGGAAGAAAATCAATGAAGGATCCTCGCTTTCATAACGAAAGGTAGGAGGCGGACAGGGCATATACAATGATAAATAGGACTGTGATATGAGAAAGGAATAGCCGTGTTGCTCCGAACAGGAGAATACATCGGATATTCCTTATCTATTTATACCGCAGTCCTGATATGGCCAAGATGCTTGTAGCCGGAGGATTTGATTCGGAAGAGATCAAATGGAGATGGAACTTCGTCGGGAGAAGTATATTTGATTTTTTTATCAAAAAATGGAATAATATAGGATAGAAATGAAGTAAAGGAGAAGAAATGGAAGTAATCATCCACACGGACGGAGGCTCGAGAGGCAATCCCGGTCCTTCCGCCATAGGTGTATTGATAGAAGATGCTGATAGCTCCAAAGAGTATAGGCTTGGTATGAAGATCGGAGATACCACCAACAACATTGCCGAATACAGTGCCCTGTGTAAGGCCTTGGAACTTTGTACAGAAAACGTAGTTACGCGGGTCGAGGTATACTTAGACAGCGAATTGGTGGTGAAACAGATCAAGGGTCTGTATAAGGTGAAGAACGAAGGATTGAAGCCTTATTACGAAAGAGTGATGAATTTGATCCGAGGGTTTGAGGCTTTCAGCATCCACCATATTCCACGATTGGAAAATAAGGTCGCGGATTCTTTGGTAAACAGGGCCTTAGACGAGGGAACAAAGATCGAAGAGGGAGAACTGTTTTCTTCTTGTGCGAAAGAGAATACTTCATTCTTGATCCGTGATCATATCCCTATAGAGGAAGAAGGCGTTTTGGAAGGACTTATCCGTTCTTTGAGAGGGCAGGGGATTGCATTTTCGGAGCTTGAAGAGCAAGGGGACATCCTTTTTTTGAAAGCGAAGGCTGAGGATCTCTTGTCGATCGTGAAAGAACGAAAAAAAATCGTGATTTTAGTAAAGGAGGCCGGCTTCCACAAAGTGGTGCTGGATTTGGAAGACGATGCAGAATAAAAAAATGGATTGTATAGCAGTTTGCCTCTTCGGTTTGGAGGCGACCGTTTCTTATGAACTGAAAAACTTGGGGATTGAAGTGACGAGGGTAAGTGACGGACGAGTCCGCTTCAAGGCGCAAGCCTATGAGGTCGCAAAGGCGAACCTCTGTCTGAGAACTGCGGAGAGAGTACTCATCCATTTGGGCAGCTATCGTGCACAGAGCTTTGAAGAACTTTATCGAGGGATGTCGTCCTTAGATTTTGAACAATATTTGACAAAGGATTGCAAGTTTCCCGTTGCAAGGGTCCGAAGTTTGAAAAGTGCTCTTCATTCGATTCCGGATATTCAGTCGGTTGCCAAAAAAGCAATCGTAGACAGAATGAAATCGATACACAAAGATGTTCGGATTTTTTCTGAAACAGGGGTGGAATATCCGATCCACCTCTTTTTGCACAAGGACATGGTCGAAGTGACCATCGACACGACGGGAATGGCTCTGCATAAGCGAGGTTACAGAGAACTTTCGGGAGAAGCGCCCATTCGAGAGACCCTCGCTGCATTTATGGTCATGCTTACTCCTTGGAACAAGGACAGGGTCCTTCTGGATCCCATGTGCGGCTCGGGAACAATCGCCATTGAGGCGGCGATGATCGGAGCCAATATACGACCGGGTGTCAACCGAAACTTCATAGGAGAAGAATTTGCATTTCTCCCCAAAGAAGAATGGGTGAGGGCGAGGAAGGAAGCTATCGAGGGAGAAAGAAGCGATGTACAGCTTTCGATCTACGCGAGCGACATCGATCCCGAAATGATTAAGCTGGCGAAAGAAAATGCCGAACTGGCAGGTGTAAGCGATCTCATACAATTTGAAGTCAAGGACATTAAGGATGTGTCTTTGGAAGAGGAGTACGGGTTTATGATCACCAATCCTCCTTACGGTCTTAGGATCGGAGACGAGAAAAACCTCCAATCTTACTACAGAGAACTCGGCAGATTGTCAAAGCGTTTAAAGAACTGGTCCTACTATGTGATTACGACTTATTCCGATATAGAAGTTTACTTTGACAAAAAAGCGGACAAGAAACGAAATTTGTACAACGGAAAACAAAAGACAGTATACTATCAATTTTTGGGAGAGAGACCTCCGAAGGAATATGTGTTTTTCAATCAAAGCGAATAGGAGGAGATATCTATGAGTATTACAAGAGAAAAGGCTTGGGATGTTTTTTGCAAGTATAATGAGACCTTATCTTTGCGTAATCACGCTCTTGCAGTGGAAGGGGTCATGAGGTTTCTGGCAGATCAGGAGGGAGAAGACATCGAAAAATGGGGAATGGTGGGTCTTCTCCATGACATCGACTATGAGAAGTTTCCCGAACAACACTGTGTAAAAGCGGTAGAGCTTCTCAAAGCAGAAGGATTTCCCGAAGACATTATTCATGCAGTCATCAGCCACGGTTGGGACAGTTGCACGGATGTTATGCCGCAAGAAAAGATGGAGTGGATCCTCTATACCATCGATGAACTGACCGGACTGATCGGAGCGGCGGCTCTGATGCGCCCCTCCAAAAGTGTGATTGATATCGAAGTGAAGTCTGTAAAGAAAAAGTTCAAAGATAAAAAATTTGCAGCAGGTGTCGATCGAAACATCATCCTGCTCGGTTGTGAAAAACTCGGCTGGGAGCTTGATGAAGCTATAGAAAAGACGATTTCAGGAATGAGAACGGTGGCGGATGACATCGGTCTGGGGTTAGAGGTGCAGGTTTGATCAAAGAAGTGATCGTTGTAGAAGGAAAGGATGACATCGCCGCAGTAAAGAGGGCGGTGGAGGCGGAAGTAATCGCAACGAACGGATACGGATTTCCGAGGTATGTCAGGGAGAGAATCCGTGCTGCCGCGAAGACGAGGGGCATCATCGTTCTGACGGATCCGGACTATGCCGGAGAGAGGATCAGGTCCGAGGTCGTCAAGTTGGTCAAGGATTGTAAACACGCCTTTATCACACAGGAAGAGGGAAGCAAAGACGGCGATATCGGTGTGGAGAACGCCTCTGTCGAAGTAATCATAAAGGCGTTGCAGAAAGCAAGATGCCAAACTGCCGACAAGAGAGAGGAGTTTACGATCCGCGATATGATTTCCAATAACCTTATGATGGGGGATGGAGCCAAGCAACGCAGGATCTCTATAGGAGAAAATCTTGGAATCGGATATACCAATGCCAAACAATTTTTGTCCAGGTTGAATCACTATGGGATTACAAGAGAAGAGTTTGAACATGAAATAAAGAAGCTGAACGGATAGGAGAACTATGGACCAAGAGTTGATAAAACCCGGCGTGTTAAAAGAAATAACCAAACGACATGATTTTCGTTTTACGAAGTCGTTGGGGCAGAATTTTTTAATTGATGCAAACATCTTAGATAAAATCATCCGTGCTTCGGATATCGGTGAGAACGATATTGTAATAGAAGTGGGAACCGGAATCGGTACCTTGACAAAAGAACTTGCCGAAAGAGCGAAGAAGGTCTATGCTATCGAGATCGACAAAAAACTCATCCCGATTGTTGAAGAGACCACTTCGCAATATAACAACATTGTGCTGATCAACAAGGATTTTTTGGAAACGCAACTCACGGATATCGTGGAAGAGAAAAACTCTCCGGTCAAGGTCATTGCAAACATCCCTTATTACATTACCACACCTATTATTATGAAGTGTTTGGAATCGGAGATTTTTGTAGATACTTTGGTACTGATGATACAAAAAGAAGTGGCGGAGCGTCTCGGTGCGTCTGCTTCCACAAAGCAATACGGCAGCCTGTCGGTCGCGGTGCAGTATTATGCCAATGTCGAATTTGTTTCGAAGGTATCAAAAACATCGTTTTATCCGATTCCTAACGTCGATTCGGGAATCGTGAAACTGCGAAAAAAACCCGAAACCGATCTGACCTTGAAAGACAAGGAACTTTTTTTTCAGGTTACAAGAGGATCTTTTGCAAAACGCAGAAAAACAATCTTAAATTCCTTGATCGGCTATACCGATTTTTTTACAAAAGAGCTTGTAAAGAAAGCGTTGGAGCATGCAGAAATCGACCCTAAACGGAGAGGGGAATCCCTGGACATAATCGAATTTGCAAAATTGTCGAATTCCTTTTTTGAATTAAGAGACTTCAAACGATAAAACCATATTTCGTAAAGGAGAGGTTCAATGAATATTTTAATAAAAAATACAAGAGTTTTGACCATGGAAGAACCCGTTTGTATCGTGGAAGATACCAACGTCGGAATCAGTGAAGATAACATTCTTTTTGTGGGAGACATTCCGGATGGATTTTCGGCAGACGAGGTCTTGGACGGAAAAGACAAGCTGGTTATGCCCGGTCTCGTAAACGCCCATACCCATATCGGAATGTCCTTGTTTCGAAATTACGCGGAAGACCTTGCTTTTTGGCCATGGCTCACGGAAAAAATCCTGCCTCTGGAGGAACACCTGATCCCTGAACATGTTTACGCGGGAAGTCTTTTATCCCAAGTGGAAATGATTCGCTTCGGAGTGACTTCTTTTGCCGATATGTATTTTTTTATGGACGAAACTGCAAGAGCAACGGAAAAAAGCGGGATGAGAGGGCTGTTGGCTCGCTCTGTCGTCAGCGGAGATGAGCAGGACAAGAAGTTGAGGGAAATGCTCGACCTGCACAAAAACTGGCACAACAAAGCGGACGGAAGAATCAGCGTCTGTGCATCTCCACATGCAATCTATAGTTGCAATAAAGAGTATATCCGCGAAATTATCGCAGAGGCCAAGACGCGAAATATGCTGATCCATACTCATCTTTCAGAGACGACGCAAGAAGTGGATGATTGTAAGAGGGAGCACGGAATGTCTCCGGTAGAGTACCTGGAATCTCTCGGCATGTTTGAACTCAAGACCATGGGCGCTCATGGAATCTATCTTTCATCGAAAGATATGGATCTGTTGAAAACATATGATGTAAGTGTGATCAACAATCCCACGAGCAATCTGAAACTCGGTAACGGCTTTGCCCCTGTAAAGCAACTCCTGGAGAAGGGAGTGAACGTTGCTCTCGGAACCGACGGTTCGGCAAGTAACAACAACTTAAACCTTATGGAAGAGATGAATCTTGCGGGAATCCTCAATAAGGGGGTAGAAAAAGATTCTACGGTTGTTTCAAGCGTTCAGGCGGTATCAATGGCTACAATAAACGGAGCAAAGGCCATGGGTCTGGAAAAAGTGGGAAAACTGCTCCCGGGTTGGAAGGCGGATATGATTATGATCGATCTGAACCGACCTCATTACTTCCCAAGATTTGAACTGATCGCTTCTCTGGTGTATTCGGCTCAGGCCTCGGATGTGGATACTGTGATCATCGACGGGAAGATCATTATGAAAAACCGGGAGATCCTGACCGTCGATGTGGAAAAAGCCTGCTTCGAATGTGAAAGAATGGCGAAGGACCTCGTTCGTCGGGGAGGAGTGAGGTAAGCGAAGGTTTTGACAGATGTTGCTTTGGAGAAAAATTTCCACACCTACAAACATTGTTGAACCGACACCGCATAATTAGAAAATCCATGTTATGAGAAGGATGAAATGATTGAAAATTATGATATGACAAATGTTCGTACTCTATAAATTCAAAGAGAAGTCGGAAGTTTTGCTCTGCGCTGTGAGTCCTTAAGACAAGAGGCACATACCGCCATCCTTTTGAATGCTCACCTTATAGGGTTGCGTTTTGAAGCCGATTCAGCATATCACTTTTTATGGGTGATATTGTTGTCTGATAACAGGATATAGAAAGAACATGATTCGATTGTTTACAAAATGGAAAAATCGACGATTAAAACACTATAAACACGAAGCAAAGTCTCTGTTCCCCGAAATAGGGATCACAGCACCCGATTATTGGAACAGGTAGAAATGTTACAGAAAATTTTATTGATAAAAGGAGAGTTAAGTGAAGGTAAGAACGTGGACGGTCTATGAACTCAACAGTTATATCAATCGTTTGTTTAAGTCGGAGCCCATCATTCAAAATATTCTCCTGGAAGGGGAGATCTCCAACTGCAAGATCCACCGTAGCGGCCATGTGTATTTTTCATTGAAGGATGAGAGGGCAAAGGTAAATGCAGTTATGTTCCAATCGGATGTGGAGGACACCTCCGTATTTGAAGAGGGAAACCATGTGCTTTGTCGTGCAAGCGTCAACCTGTATGAAAAGGAAGGCAGTTACAACCTCATCGTTCGTTCCGTAGACTATCGTGGGAAGGGAAGTTTGTATCCGCAGTATTTGGAATTGAAAGAAAAGCTCGCCTCCGAAGGTCTGTTTGATGCAAAGCATAAGAAAAAACTGCCTCTTTTGCCCAAGAGAGTGGGTGTAGTGACCTCGAATACGGGAGCGGTGATTTCGGATATTGTAAACGTTATGAGAAACCGTTTCGCAAAGGGAGATATCCTTCTCTATCCTGCAAGAGTACAGGGAAGCGGTGCTGCTCAAGAGTTGATAGAAGGCATCGAATTCTTCAACCGAGAGGCACAGGTCGATGTTATCATTGTAGGTCGAGGCGGAGGTTCCTACGAAGAACTTTTCTGCTTCAACGACGAAAACTTGGCTCGTTCCATCTTTCATTCACAGATACCCATTGTTTCGGCAGTAGGACATGAGACGGATGTAACGATCTCGGACTTTGTTGCGGATCTTCGCGCCTCAACTCCTTCTATGGCGGCAGAATTGGTCTTCCCTTCCAAGGATGAGCTTTATTTTCGCTTAGAGCAGATTAAAACTTCGATCATTCAAGATATGAAAAATCGTCTTGACGATCGACAGAACCGATTGAATCTTCAGTTGGAGAAACTGTACTCCCTCGATCCGCTCTTCAGACTGGAGACCTACAGACAAAAAAACGATCATCTCTTTGCACAGTTGACTCAGATCTTTTACCGCAAACATAATATGAGAAGGTCCGTGTTGGAGTTGACCGGAAAGAATCTTTTGGATTTGAACCCTTTTGCGATACTTGAGAGGGGATACGGTTTAGTAAGAAGCGAAGAAAAACTGATCACTTCCATAAGTCAGGTGAAAAGGGAAGATCTCCTGAATATCATCCTCTCCGATGGAAGTATAAGGGTAAGAGTAGTCGATACCGAGGCGAAGGAAGCATTTTTTTGATGGATAAAATGAGGTGGGAGTGATAGAATAGATCGAAGCATATCTATATCCGATCAAACTGCCGCGACAGAGATCACATCATTGCTTGAAATACTCGACAGTTTTTAGAATACAGTTGCATAAACCGACAATTTAAAGAGAGAAATAGTATCAGTAGGAGATGTTATGAAAAAGACAAGCTACGAGAAAAAACTTCAGAGATTGGAGAAGATCACTGAGTTGCTTAGAAATCAACAAACGGATCTGCAGGAATCGATCGCCTTGTATGAAGAAGGCTTGAAGCTATACAAGGAATGTAAAGAAGAATTGGACGAGATGGACGAAAAACTCAAGCAGATCATAGGAGAGAGCGAGGTGGATCTGCTGATAGGAGAAGATGATGAGTAGAGATTACAAGTGGACGTATCAGGAAGATAAACAATGGTTTGAAGAAAAATTGAAAGAGGTCTTTCCCAAGTCTTTGAAAACATCACACCAAAACTACGGGATCAAGGCCATGGAATACAGCTTGCAGGCCGGAGGAAAAAGGATTCGCCCCATCGCTTTGCTTGAGACCGCAAAGGCCTTCGGGGTGGAAAAGGACAAGGTTCTTCCCTACTGTCTTGCCCTTGAGATGATTCATACCTATTCTTTGATCCACGATGACCTTCCTTCGATGGACAACGACGATTTGAGAAGAGGCTTGGCGACGAATCATAAGGTTTTTGGCGAAGCCTTTGCGATTTTGGCGGGAGATGCTCTCTTGAACTATGCGTATGAGACAATGCTGGCTGATTGTGTTCTCAACTTCAGCCAAGGAAGACTAAGGGCCTCTGAACTGATTGCAAGATCTTCAGGGATCTATGGGATGGTCGGCGGTCAGGTCCTCGATATTCAACTCGAAAACCAAAATTGTGACGAGGAGATGTTGATCTACATCCACAGTCATAAGACGGGAGCCCTTCTGAGCGCTTCCGTACTGGCAGGGGCACTGATCGGCGATGCGAGCGAGGAAGAGCTCGTCTGCTTGAGGAGCT
Source organism: Filifactor villosus (assembly GCF_042652965.1). Classification (NCBI taxonomy): domain Bacteria; kingdom Bacillati; phylum Bacillota; class Clostridia; order Peptostreptococcales; family Filifactoraceae; genus Filifactor; species Filifactor villosus. The sequence continues at coordinate 218,552 of NZ_JBHSHL010000014.1, read as the reverse complement.
ATGCGCAGGACATTGGTCTGGCCTTCCAAATCACGGACGACCTGCTTGATGTCACAGGTGATGTCGACATGATCGGCAAAAACACGGGTGTAGATTCGGACAAAAATACCTTTCCTCATCTGTTCGGAGTGGAGAAGTCCGTCCGAAAGAGAGATGAACTGACGAATAGGGCCATTTCTCATCTCCGACGGATAGACAGGGACCTGTGGTTTATGGAAGAGTTGGCTCTAGAGATGACAAAAAGGAAGTGGTAGTACAATGAATGGTATCAGCGGTATAGTACAAAACAAGGTTTTGATGGTATCGATCCTGTGTTGGTTTGTTGCGCAGTGTTTGAAGGTGATCTTTACCATGATCCAATACAGGAGGTTTGATTTTTCAAGGTTTGTAGGTTCGGGAGGTATGCCCAGTTCTCATTCCTCCTTCGTCGTCGGCTTGGCGAATTCGATAGGATTGGTAGAAGGGTATCAAAGCACTTTTTTTGCCTTGGCCCTCGTCTTTGCCTTGGTCGTAATGTACGATGCGGCAGGAGTGAGGCAGTCTGTAGGAAAGCAGGCTACCATTTTAAATCAGATCTTTGAGATCTTAAAGAACCATGGCGGAAGTGGAAAAGAGTATGAAAAACTCAAGGAGCTTGTCGGACATACTCCGCTTGAAGTCTTTTTCGGAGCCCTTCTAGGGATCGTATTGTCCTATGTTATTATTTAGAAAAGAGAGACAAAAAGATGAAACAAAGAATAGATGTCTTATTGGTGGAGAAAGACTTTTATCCGACAAGGGAACGTGCGAAGAAAAATATTATGGCAGGCAGAGTGCTTGTCAATGAGCAGATCATCGACAAGCCGGGTACTATGGTGGATGTCAATGCACCAATACGTATTAAAGAAGATGCGATTCCCTATGTTTCCAGAGGGGGGCTCAAACTCGAAAAAGCGATGAAAACCTTTGACTTATCACTTGAGTCCAAGATCTGTATGGATATCGGTTCTTCCACGGGAGGTTTTACGGACTGTATGCTCCGCAGCGGCGCCCGAAAAGTCTATTGTGTGGATGTCGGCTATGGCCAACTCGATTGGAGTTTGAGGACCGACGAAAGGGTCGTCGTCAAGGAGAGGACCAATATCAGAAAGTTGGGAGTTGAGGAGCTGGAAGATAATCCTGATTTTTTCAGTATCGATGTTTCCTTTATCTCCTTGAAATTAGTACTTCCGAAGTTGAGAGAACTGGGAAGACCGGGGTTTTCGGCAGTAGCTCTTATCAAACCTCAGTTTGAAGTCGGGCGTGAAGACGTAGGGAAAAACGGAGTGGTTCGAGATCCGGAGAAACATAAAAAGGCTATTGTTATGTGTTTGGCTTATTTGAAGGAAAATGACCTTCGACTTCGGGGGCTGACCTGGTCTCCGATCAAAGGACCGAAGGGCAATATCGAGTACCTTATGTATATAGAAGACAGTGTAGAAAAGGATGTCCGGATTTCCATTGATGAAGTTGTCGACCTTTCTCATCTCAACACCGATATTCAGGAAGGTTGATTTACCATCACCTATTACATTGACCCCGTATTGCCTTTGCTCTATAATTATTCGAGATCTTTTCGGTAAGGATATGTTTTTTGACATTGCAATGGAAGAATGGAATCAAGAATTATATTTACACTGTTATTTATTTAAATTATTAATATCATCATCTTATGCTTCATAATAGATGAAACGAACTTTTTAGTTGCAGACATATAGAGGTGACAATAGTTCTATTGGATCATAGGATTACAGATCGATCGGAAGGTAGTAGATTTCATGCTGAAGGAAATTTATATCAAAAATTTTGCTCTTATTGATGAGTTGAGAATACAGTTGGATAAGGGGTTGACCGTGTTGACGGGAGAAACGGGTTCGGGGAAGTCGATCATTATAGATGCCCTGTCTCTTTGTTTCGGAAGAAGGGCGGATAAGGATTTTATCCGTCACGGGCAGGATAAAAGCATCGTTGAAATAGGCATCACCTCCCTCTCTTCCAAAGCGACCGAGCTTTTGGAAAAACTGGGAATCTCTTACGAGGGGAACTTGATCATCACCAGAGAACTTCATAGGGATAACAGCTCTATCGCCAGGGTAAACGGGAGGATGGTTCCGATCTCCGCTCTAAAATCTCTGGCTCTCAGCCTGCTTACCATTCATGGACAGAACGAGTTCGAGTCTTTGACTCAAAGTTCGAAACAGCTTCAGATCATCGATGACTACGGAAAGGATGAGATCGAGGAAGCAAAACGTTCTTACAGGGGAGAGTACAGAGGATATGTACATCTCTTGGGAGAGATGGAAAAGATCCAAGAACATAAGGATATTGCGGAAATAGAACGTGAAATGGATCTGCTTTCCTATCAAATCGAGGAGATCTCTCAGGCGAAACTCAGGGAAGGAGAACTTGAAGAATTGGAGGCGGAAAAGAAGCTCCAAACTAACGCTGAGAAGATCTATGAAAAAATTAGGGAGATCTACTCCCTTTTGTATGAAGGAGAGATGAACATCCTGTCGTCTTTGGATAAGGTTGTTGAATCAACTCAAGTTCTTTCCGGATTTGATGAGATCTTTGCTGATTGGAACAGGAGTTTGACGGACACCTACTACAATGTGGAAGATGTTTGTGGACAGATTCGAAGCAAAAGAGAAGACTTTGTCTTTGACGAATCAAGGTTGGAAGAGATCTTTCTCCGCTTGGATGTATTGAAAAAACTGTATAGAAAGTACGGCGGAGATTATGAAAGTACAATGTTGTATAAGGAAGAGATCGAGAAACGCCTACTCCAATATAGACAGAGGGATATTCTGTTGGAAGAATATATGAAAAAAAAGGAAGATATCCTCCAACGATTGGAAGAGAAGGCCGGGATCTTACACGATCTTAGAATAAAGGTTGCCGGTCAACTTGAAAATCTTATGATACGTGAGCTTGACAGTTTGAATCTGAAAAACACGCGTTTCAAGATCGACTTCAAGCAGAAGGACTACTCCCCTGACGGGCAGGATGAGATCCTGTTTCTGATCAGTTTCAATGCGGGAGAAGAACTTAAACCCTTTCATAAGGTCGCATCAGGAGGAGAGATCTCAAGGTTTATGCTTGCTCTTCAAAACCTGATTTCATCCACCGATGAAATCCAAACCCTGATCTTTGATGAGATCGACACCGGAGTCAGCGGAGTTGCAGCCGGAAAAATCGCTCAAAAGCTCGTAGACATCTCTTGCGAAAAACAGGTGATCTGTATCACGCACCTGCCTCAGATCGCTTCTTTCGGAGATCAACACTACCTGGTTGAAAAAGAGCAGAGAGAAGAAGAGGTACGAACGCTCCTATCTTTGATGTCAGAAGAGGAGAGGGTCTTAGAGATTGCAAAGATGACGGTAGGAGAAAATATCAGCGATATTTCACTACGAAACGCGAGAGAACTTCTGGATAAAAACAAAAGGAGAATTTGATGATGAATAAAGAAACCACAATTGATACGAAGAAAGTATATACGGGAAAGATTGTAAACCTCAGGGTAGATACTGTTGAAATCACAGGAAGAGGTTATGCACAGAGGGAACTGATCTCTCATCGCGGAGGAGTTTGCTGTGTTGCCATAACCGACGAAAATAAGATCCTCTTTGTAAAACAGTTTCGAAAGGCCGTAGAGAAAGAACTGATCGAACTTCCCGCGGGAACTCTGGAGGCGGGTGAAACTCCCGATCAGGCTGTGGTGCGTGAGGTACGGGAAGAGACCGGATATGCCATTTGTGATGTACGTCCCGTATCCGAGTTCTATCCAACTCCCGGTTACAGTGATGAGAAGGGGCATTTGTTCGTAGCTTCGGCTACAGAACGAGGAGAGATGCGTCCCGATGCGGATGAAGACATCGAAGTGCTTGAATTTACACTGGAAGAAGCAATAGAAAAAATAGAACGGGGAGAGATTGTGGATGCAAAAACGATCATGGGGATCGCCTTGTATCGTTTAATGCGTGACAAGTAGGACATGTAATCTTTTTCATAAAAAGTTGAGAGGATGGTGTAACAATGCGTGCGATCGACGTGATTTACAAAAAAAGAAATGGAGGTAGTCTCAGCGAGGAAGAGATCCGATTTTTTATTGAAGGTTTTACCAAAGGAGATATCCCGGACTATCAAGCATCCGCTTTGATGATGGCGATCTACTTCAACCATATGAACAAGGAAGAGACCCTCTCTTTAGTAAAAGCCATGGTCGACAGCGGAGATACGATGGATCTGTCCAGGATCAAGGGGATCAAGTGTGATAAACATTCGACGGGCGGAGTCGGAGATAAGACGACCGTCGTACTCGCGCCTTTGGTGGCTTATTTCGGAGTACCTGTGGCAAAGATGTCGGGAAGAGGACTCGGACACACAGGAGGCACCCTGGATAAACTGGAGGCCATTCCCGGGTTCAGTACCGGACTTTCGGAAGAGTGTTTCATTGAAAATGTAAATCGACACGGTATTGCAGTTGCAGGACAGACAGGTGAACTTGTCCCCGCAGATAAGAAACTCTACGCTCTGAGGGATGTCACCGCCACAGTGGAAAACACCTCCTTGATTGCAGCCAGCATTATGAGTAAGAAGTTGGCCTCCGGTGCGGATAAGATCGTCCTGGACGTCAAAACAGGGAAGGGGGCCTTTATGAAGACGATGGAGGATTCCCTTGAGCTTGCCGAGGCGATGGTCGAGATAGGTACGATGTACGGAAGACATACCATTGCCCTGATCACGGACATGAATGAGCCTCTGGGAAGTGCAGTAGGAAACTCTCTGGAAGTCATTGAAGCGATCGAAACCTTAAAGGGAAGAGGTCCGAAAGATCTTACCGAACTTTGCATTGAACTTGCCGTCCATATGCTCCTCCTTGCGGAGAGGTTCGAAACCTATCAGGAGGCAAAGTCTGCTATAGAGGACGCTATTTTCAATAAAAAAGCATTGGACAAATTGAAGGAATTTATCGAGGTTCAGGGAGGAGATCCTCGTGTAGCGGATGATTACAGCCTTTTCCCTCAGGGTAGCAAGCAGGAAGTCGTAGTATCGGACAAAGAAGGTTATGTCCACGATATCGATGCCGAACAAATAGGTCACTGTGCCATGCTTCTCGGAGCGGGTCGAAAGACTAAGGACGACGACATTGACCTGGGAGCGGGGCTCGTTCTGAATAAGAAAACCGGAGATTTTGTAAAACAGGGAGATGTCCTTGCGACTTTGTACTACAATGAGGGAGATCCGTCACAGATAGGGCAACTCCTACAAAAATCTTTTGCTATCTCGAAGGAAAAAGGCAAAAATAAAAAAATATTGTATTTTCTGGTCAAATCTATTGACGGAAGAATTGTACAAGAGGAGATTGTGTAATGATAAAACGAAGAAGCCTCTTTTCGGTCATGGCGTTGTTGATATTCTGTCTTTTATTGAGTGCTTGTGGAGATGGGAAGGCCTTGCTTCCTGTTGACCCCGATTCAAACGAAGCTGTTGTCTTTGAAGTTGAAAAAGGCTCGAATCTGACCAAGGTCGCAAAGCAACTGGAAGAGGAAAACCTCATAAGAAGCAACAGGGCCTTTTTGAATTATGCGAAACAACAGGATATGACCAATATCAAGGCGGGAAAGTATCATATTTCTCAAAGCATGTCCGCAGAAGAGATCCTTCGTGACCTCGTAGACGGAAATGATTATCGAGGAGAAAAGATCATCATCCCTGAGGGATTCGAACTTTCTCAAATTGCAAATCGACTTGAAGAAAACGGAGTCGTTTCGAAGGAAGAATTTTTGGAAGAAACTTCAATGGTGGAAAAGTATAGGCAACGTTATGAGTTTCTTTCGGAAGTGGAACAGCCGAATTTGGAAGGTTACCTCTATCCGGATACCTACTTCTTTGAAAAAGACTCTTCTGCCGAACTTGTCGTGTCGGAAATGCTGGATACCTTCTCCAAGATTTATGAAGAAGAACTGAAACCTTTGATCGGCTCGGATACCCTAAATATTGCAGAAGCGGTGATCTTAGGCTCTATCATTGAGAAGGAAGCTGTGTTGGAAGAAGACAGACCCTTGATCTCTTCCGTATTTCATAATCGTTTGAAGAAGAATATGAAACTTCAATCCGATGCGACCGTCCAATATGCCCTCGACGAGAGGACGAAGAGGGTTCTGTATAAGGATCTGGAAGTGGAGAGTCCTTATAACACCTACAAGGTCTATGGACTTCCGATCGGTGCCATTGCAAATCCAAGGACATCATCCATCGTAGCTGCCCTTGAGCCCGAAGAGACCGATTACCTCTTCTTCCTGACCAAGTCGGACGGCTCGGGGGAGCAGGTATATAGCAAAACCTTTGAGGAACATAAGGTGAATAAGAAGAAGTATATCCATTGAGAAAATCTCGATGTGCACAGGAGCACAGCATCCGTACAAGATAAGACGGTTTTTTGGAAAAACACTTTGAGATAGAAGTGTTTTTCTCTATGATAGAGCCCATGCAGGCTATACCTTTATCCCAACTGTCAAATCATACAGCTGTATTGCACTTCGATCAAGTGTTTTCGGTATTTGTATCGTTTCTACAGACGGCACTTCATACGATTCTTCCGTTGAATTATAGATATAAACAATTTGTGACCCATAGAAGATAAAATGATTTTTCGTGGGTTGAAAAACAGATATATCCATACTTCTATTGGAGAATAGTATCAATCGAATAACAGAATACCAAAGAAGGAGATGGAAGATGGACTGTATTACCCATCCTATGGTGGAAGCCTATATAGAAAAACTTATCGTGCAGAAAGAACCCCTCTATCGGGAGATGGAGAAGTATGCGTCGGACAACCACGTCCCCATCATTCAAAAAGCGAGCTTGCGGCTGATAGAGACCCTTTTGATAGGACATGACATCCACGACATCGTTGAGATAGGGACGGCGATAGGTTATTCTTCTCTCAATTTTTGCCGTATCTTGGAGGGGAGATGCAGGATCACGACCTTTGAGAGAAATGAAAAAAGATATAAAACGGCTCTTGATTTTATCGCGAGAAGTTCTTATAATGAAAAGATTGATGTTGTTTTTACCGATGCTGCCGAAGGCTTGGATCTGGGAGATCATACCTACGATATGGCTTTTATAGATGCGGCGAAGGGACAGTATCGATACTTTTTCGACAGGATCTTTCCTCACATAAGAAGGGGAGGTCTGATCATTTCAGACAACATCTTTTTTCGAGGTCAGGTCTGTGAAGACACGCAGCTGAACGTTACGAGAAGAAACCGTACCATCTACAGGAGGATGAATGATTACCTGTCCTATCTGATGAAGCAGGAGGACGAGTTTTATTCGACTTTGGTACCGATCGGCGACGGAATGGCAATCACATATAAAAAATAAATTTTGTTTTTAGAAAGGAAAATAAATGAACCGACAAATAGAACTTCTCTCTCCGGCGGGAGATCTGGAGAAACTCAAAACGGCGATCATCTATGGAGCGGATGCGGTCTATATAGGAGGTTCCAACTTTGGACTTAGAGCGGCATCAAAGAATTTTACGGATGAAGAGATGGTGGAAGGAATCGAATTTGCACACAGCAGAGGAAAAAAAGTCTATGTGACCTGCAACATCATTCCGCACAACGAAGACTTGAAAGGACTGGAAGAGTACTTGTTGAAACTTGAGGAGATGAAGGTCGATGCCATCATCGTCTCCGATCCCGGACTTTTTATGATCGCAAGACAGACCGTACCCGAGATGGAGATCCATATAAGTACTCAAGCCAACAATACCAACTATCAAAGCGCTCTGTTTTGGTATAATCAGGGAGCAAAGAGGATCGTTACGGCAAGGGAGCTTTCATTTGAAGAAGTAAAGGAGATCCATGACAGGATACCGGAGGATATGTCGATTGAAGCCTTTGTTCATGGAGCGATGTGTATTTCCTATTCCGGACGATGTTTGATCAGCAACTATATGACAGGCCGGGATGCAAATCGCGGAGAGTGTGCTCATCCTTGCAGGTGGAATTATGCTTTGATGGAACAAAACCGTCCCGGAGAATACTATCCCGTAGAACAGGACGAGAGAGGAACATACTTTTTCAACTCCAAAGACCTTTGTATGATCGAATTCATCCCTCAGCTGGTAGAATCCGGGATCACCAGCTTTAAGATCGAGGGTAGGGTCAAGACCGCCTACTATGTCGCCACTGTTACGAGGGCATACCGGATGGCCATCGATGCCTATTTGAAGGATCCCGAAAATTACAGGTTTGACCCCGAATGGATGGAGGAGCTGAAAAAAGCGAGCTATAGAGATTTTACCACAGGGTTTTACGAAGAAAAGCCCGACAGTGAAGCCCAAAATTACGGCAGCAGTTCCTATATTCGAAACTATGATTTCATCGGCGTAGTGCGAGGATATGACGAGGAAAAAGCGCTTTCTCTCGTGGAAGTTCGCAATCGAATTTTTGTAGGAGATGAGATCGAGATCATAGGTCCCGGAAAAGAGACCAAGTATGTGAGGGTCGCTTCGATGAAAAACAGCGATATGGAAGAGATGGAAGTGGCTCCGAGGCCGATGGAACTTCTGTGGATGGACTTGGAGACCGAGACGGGGAAAGAAGATATCCTGCGCAAACCCTCCTTCTAAGTAGATAATGTAACGATGTTTTAAAATACCTTTTGCTTTGGTAAAAACAAGGTCAAAAGGTATTTTTCATTAAAAAATTAACGAATTTTGTGCTATAATGGATAAGAACTGTAAAAAATTATTTCAAAACCTGATTTTGGTTCGGTGATGTCCTCCACTCTATGAATAGAAGACTCGCTTCAGTGTCGACGTTCATATAGGTAATTCATACTACTATTCTTTTGAATAGTGGATATAAACAATCTGTGACCCATAGAAGACAACATAGTTTTTCGTCATCGAAAAATAGATATATCCACACTTCTATTGAAAAATAGTATCAAACGGTATTGACCATTCTCCGGTGGAAGGTCGAAAACTGAAAGCGGGGAAGAAGAGAGTATCCTGTTCTTTGTTTTTTAAACAGGATTATATTCTATTCTGTTGAAATTCTATCACTATGAACTGTGTTAAAAATCGGGTAAGAGCAGGATGTGAACCGCATTGGCTGTAAGGAAGCAGAGAAGGAGATAAACCTCGATCTTCCGCTTTCCATCGCAGATCAATATATAGTGATACCTATTGACGAGGTGATTTCATTGGCAAAAAAGAAAAAAACTTTATTTAAAAAAAGAAAACCCGGCCCTAAAAAGACAGGGAAGGCCGTGAACGAAAATGCAATTGCAGTTATTATGATATTTCTGGGTCTCTTTATCTCTCTTTCCCTAAACACTCGGTCCATGGGGCTTTTGGGAAATATGATTCGCTTTGTACTCCAAGGTCTTTTAGGCAAACTTGCGATCTTGTTTGCAATATGTGTTCTAATCTTGGGTGCCGTGAAAGTCGTCTATTACAAAAAATTTTCATTCAAGCAAATCAAGATTGGACTTCCTGTTTGGACATTCTTGGAAGCAAATCTGTTTTACGGCTTTATCAGCCAGTCTTCCCTTCCTAAAGGAGAATATCAGTGGAGTGTAGTGAGCAGAGTGTTTTCGGAATCGGCGGAAGGGTTGAACATCGGAATCATCCCCTACAGCATAACCTATTTCTTCCTTCGTTTTCTTGGAAGATGGGGGCTGTTTATCCTGATTACAGCTATCTTTTTATTCATTTCCGCCTATTACTTCGACATAGGCCCTTCGAAGTTATTGAACAACTTACACGAATATACGTCGAATACCAAAGGATTTTTGTCCAAACTGAAGGATATGGTGTTGAACTTTGTAACGGAAGAAGAGGAAGAGGAATCATCCGGATTCGAAGAGGATAACGAAAAAGAGGCGGGGATCTATGCAGATATGCAGCCCTTTGATCCCAAGCATCGTCCTTCCGCGAAAGATACTGTCAAGCCATCCGCTCCCGTGAAGGAAGATTATCAACTCAAACCCTTAAAGAAGGGGATCTATGACGAAGAAGAGCGAAAGCAGGAAATGTTTCGTGTCTTTTTTGGAGAAGACAATCTCAGAAAAGATACTCCCGATCATCTTGATGATGAGGTCTCGGACATTGCGGAAGTTTATCAAGAAGAAAATGAAGTCGCGGCAAACCTCAATCAATTTGTAGGAAGGGATAGCCTGAGCAGAAGTTCCAACATCGACGGGGAACAGCCACGTGAGAAAAGACAACAAGGATATCAATATCACAACGAGAGAGAACTCGTGCAAAAAAGAAGGGATGAACACCCCACGCACGAGGGTAGGAAGGACTATATTCTTCCCCCTTACTGGCTTTTGGATGATTATAAAAAGGTCAATCGTTCTGAACATTTCACCGAAAAAAACGCGAAGCTCGTTGAGGAGACCTTAAGTATTTTTTCCGTGGATGCCAAGGTAGTCAATGTATCTATGGGACCCACAATCACCCGATATGAACTTCAACCTAAGACCGGAACAAAGGTTTCTAAAATATTAAATCTGACCGATGACCTCTGTTTGGCCTTGGCTGCGGAATCGATTCGAATCGAGGCACCTATTCCGGGGAAATCGCTCATCGGTATAGAGGTGTCCAACCGTGTTACGGAAACTGTCGGTTTTAAAAGCGTCGTTTCGGATCAAACCTTCAGAAAGTCGGATTCTAAGGTCTCCTTCGTCTTAGGTAAGGACGTTACGGGGCAGACCAGGATCTCCGATCTGGTAAAAATGCCCCATCTCCTAATTGCCGGCTCGACCGGTTCGGGAAAGAGCGTCTGTATCAATACCTTGATCTGTAGTATCTTATTTCGGGCCAAGCCTGATGAGGTAAAGTTTATTATGATTGATCCCAAGATGGTGGAGCTGTCAATCTACAACGGTATTCCTCATCTTATGATGCCGGTGGTAACGGATATGAAAAAAGCGCCCTATGCCTTATCCTGGGCTGTGGACGAAATGAATCGAAGATACAAGCTGTTTGCGGAAAACCATGTCAAGGATATCTCCGGTTACAACTCGAAGTTTCCTGAAGAAAAGATCCCGAGCATCGTGATTGTGGTGGACGAGCTTGCCGACCTCATGCTTGTCAGTCCAAGAGAAGTGGAAGATGCGATTTGTCGTCTCGCTCAAATGGCAAGGGCCTGCGGAATGCATTTGGTTATTGCAACACAGAGACCTTCCGTCGATGTTATCACAGGACTGATCAAGGCCAATATTCCTTCCAGGATCGCCTTTGCCGTTTCTTCCCAGACGGATTCGCGAACAATCTTGGACATAGGAGGAGCTGAAAAATTGCTCGGAAAGGGAGATATGTTGTACTATCCCATCGGTTTGAGCAAGCCTCTTCGAATCCAGGGGGCTTTTATTACCGAAAAAGAGGTGTCGAACATCGTCTCCTTCATCAATGAACAAAGTGCTTCAAATCTTTCTCAGAACAACGATGCGGAAGAACGCATTGAAGAGATGATCCAACAGGAAGAGGAGAAGGACGAGATCGACCCCTTATACGATGAGGTCGTCGATTTTGCGATTGACCAGGGGAAAGTATCGACCTCGTTGGTTCAAAGAAAATTCAGAATAGGATATAATCGTGCTTCCAGGATCATGGATGCTATGGAGGAAAAAGGAGTCATCGCTCCAAGTGACGGAGTTAGGCCTCGAACGGTTTTGATTGAAAAAACAAAAGATAAGGAGCAGTAATCGTGCAAAGTAGTTGTAAAAATGTATATATCTCCACCCTTGGTTGTGCGAAGAATCAGGTGGATTCAGAAATGATGCTCGCAATCATGGAGAAGGACGGGATGAGGTCGGTAGCTTATCCCGAAGAGGCCGACATCATCGTGGTAAACACCTGCGGTTTTATTGAAAGTGCAAAGGAAGAGTCCATCTTGGAGATCCTGTCGCTTTCAAAACTCAAGGTCGAAGGAAAATTAGATAGGTTGATCGTTACCGGTTGTTTGGCTCAAAGATATTCGGAGGAGTTGATGAAGGAGATCCCCGAGATAGACTTTATTCTGGGAACTACAAGTTTTCCTCAGATCGCTCAGGCGATAAGGCTCACCGGCGAAGGAGTAAGAGAAAAACTTTTGGACGACATCGACCTCCGATTTTCCGAAATGATGACACGCTCCCTTATGACCGAGGAACCCTACGCTTATCTGAAGATTGCGGAAGGCTGTGACAATCTTTGCACCTATTGCATCATACCCAAACTTCGCGGAAGGTACAGGAGCAGACGGCCGGAAGATATCGTAAGCGAAGCCCGTTCCCTGGCTTCTTCGGGCATAAGGGAGCTCATCGTCATTGCCCAGGATACCACAAAGTACGGAGTGGATCTCTACGGACGAAAGATGCTTGGAGAACTCTTGAGCGAACTTGATAAGATCGAAGACCTCAAATGGATAAGGGTGCTCTATTCCTACCCTGAGGACATCGATGCTTCCTTCATATCCGCCGTCAAAAACGGGAAGAGACTTCTTCCTTACTTCGATATGCCCATCCAACATTGCTCCGACAGTGTACTCAAAAGGATGAACCGCAAGACTTCGAAGAAACAGCTTCTCGAAAAGATCGAAACCATTCGAAAAGAGCTGCCCGAAGCCGTCCTTCGTACGACCTTGATCACGGGTTTTCCGGGAGAAACGCAAGAAGAATTTGAAGAAGTTTTGGACTTTGTAAAAAAGGTGGGCTTTGATCGACTGGGGGTCTTTTCCTATTCGAATGAAGAAGGTACGCCCGCGGCAAGGATGAAGGACCAGATCGAGGAAGAGGTCAAGGAGGAACGCCGCTCTCAAATTATGAACCTGCAACAGAGGATATCCTATGAAAAAAATCAGACCCTCTATGACAAAGAAATTGAAGTCTTGATCGAGGAGCAGGTCGAAGAGGGGATCTACACGGGCAGAAGTTGGAGAGATATGGTCGAGATCGACGGTATCATCTATGTTCATACAAATAAGGAGCTTGAAATAGGGAGCTTTGTAAAGGTCCGTATCAACGATGTTATGGAATATGACTTGATAGGAGGTCTTGTCGATGAATACACCGAATAAACTAACTCTGCTTCGGATGTTGCTCGTACCCGTATTTCTTATAGTTGCCTATATGGAAAGGGGCAGTCAGGTCTACCTGTACTCCACTCTTATTTTTTGTATTGCTTCATTTACCGATTTTTTGGACGGTTACTTGGCAAGAAAATACAATCTGATTACGGATTTCGGAAAATTTATGGATCCTCTTGCAGATAAGGTCCTTGTTGCGGCTTCGATGATATGGCTTGTCCAAATCGGAAGGCTGGAGAGTTTTTTTGTCGTTATCATCGTCGCCAGAGAGTATGCGATAAGTATTTTAAGGGCGATCGCCTCCGTCCAGGGAAAGGTTATCGCTGCGGGAAAATCCGGAAAATTTAAGACTGTGAGCCAAATGATAGGCACCATTCTGCTTCTTCTCAATTCAAGTTTGGGGATGCCGATCATGTACATCGCCCTGATCGCGACCTTGTATTCCGGCTTTGAATACATCTACAACGGTCGCGATTTGATCAAGGAGATGTAGGTTTTTCTGTAAGAACTCTCTGTTGTGCTGTCAAAGGTGACGTGCTCCTCTCACTGTTTTGTGGTATCTCTTGTTGACGATGCCGGTGTATTGGAGAGACGTATAAGACGGAAAGAGGGATGGAAGGATATATTCTTGAAAACTCTCCTCTTTTGTGAGATGATGTATATGAGAGCAATATCTTGCTTTACTGTCAGTTTGTGCAAGCGATATGGAAGTTTATACCGCTCTCTGTTTATATTCTGTTGCTGATCGGATATTTTAGCCAGCTATGCCTTTCTTTTAGGTATGGCCCTTTGATTAGGCAACGGTATTGTTTGTTTGAGAAAGGAGAAAATCATGTTCAAAAAGAAGATGACAGGTTTGATCTTGCTCTTGGCTGTTTTGTTGCTGGGAAGTTCCTGCAAGGGTGAAGATCCTCAGGAGGCAGTGGCAAGGCAGTTTCTCACAAACTTCTATACCAGCAACTTGGAGGGAAGGTACGACGGTTATTTGAAGTTTCAGGAGAGAATCAACGCAGGGGAGACCCTTTCTCCGGAGGAGATTGAACAGGAGATCCGAGGATATCACAGGTCGATCGGAGATCTAATGACGGAAGAAGGTCTGTTTAAGTTAATCAAGAACGATTTTATGGTCGTGTTGGACAAGACCATGACTCAAAAAGCTCATCACACTGTTGTAAAAGAAGTGAAGCCGGTCGATGCCGGAGAGGCAAAAACTATCGAAAACGCTAAAAATTGGACCTATGAAGTGAAGGTCGAGATCCTGGATGAAAAGGATGAAGTCGTAGGAGAAAGCATCCAGAAGGGAAGTTTGATCCTTTCGTCGGGAGAGGACCCAAAGATCCTGTCTTTTCATCAGGACAATATGGAAGATTTTTTTAAATAACGAGGAAGGAAAGCATATTGTTTGGAAGAGATTACAACAAAGCCTTGAAAAACAATTCGTTTTCTGTTATTCTATATAGTAGCATAATACATTTTGAGAAGGAGTGGGACAAGCCCACTCCTTACTATTTGTCCTCTTCTTGTCGAGGATCTCGGAGAACATACCACTTTGCTTGTTTCTTTCGGATCAACGTACCTGTTTGACCCAGAGTTGTTTGGAACGACAGTTTGTACTCTATGGAAACTGAAATATGTTTTCTGCTTGTAGAGCACTTGTTCAAACAATTTGATTAGATTCGAGCATTATATGTGACTTATGGAAAAGATAAGACGGACAAAGGGAAGTGTGACGGAGGTGTAACCATTGGCGAAAAAAAACCTACAGGAACTTGAAAAACTCATCCAACCCGCTTTGGAGGAAGAGATGGAATTGGTCGACTTGGAATATGTCAAAGAAGGACCGTTCTTTTATCTGCGCGTTTTTATTGACAAAGAGGGCGGTTTGAACATTGAGGATATCACAAATGTAACAAGAGAAATAAATATCATTTTGGACAGGGAGGATCCCATAGAAGAACAATATTTTTTGGAAGTTTCCTCTCCCGGTTTGGACAGAGCCTTGAAAAAAGACAGAGATTTTGTCCGAGAAAAGGGGAAAGAGGTCGAAGTAAGGCTCTATAAGCCCAAAGACGGGAGGAAAACCTATGAAGGACGACTGGTCGGCCTCGAGGAAGAAGGCGGCAGCATCGTTATCGAAGCGGAAGACAAGGTGGTTTCTTTCCGCAGGGAAGATGTTGCGATAGTAAAGCTCAAGATTGATTTTTAGTTAGGAGGACAAAGGTAATGAACGCTGAATTTATTTCCGCAATTCAAGAATTGGAAGATGAGAAGGGGATCAGCAAAGACATCCTTATTGAAGCGGTGGAGTTGGCGCTTGTAAAAGCATATAAGAAGAATTTTGTTGAAAAGTATTCCAATGACTTCGATATGAATTCAAAACAGAAGAAGCCGGTTGCGGAATCGGGAAATGTCGAGGTTTCGATCGACAGGGAAACGGGAGATATCAAGGTGTATTCCAAGAGGACCGTCGTCAATAAAAGGGAGATTGATCTTTTGGACGGAGAGATATCGCTCGAAGGTGCTCAAGAGATCGACACAAAGTATGAGATCGGCGATGTCGTAAAGGAAGAGGTCACTCCCGGAAACTTCGGGCGGATCGCAACACAGACGGCCAGACAGGTAGTGATCCAAAAGATCACCGAAGCGAGTCGGGATATCGTCTACAACGAATTTATGACCAAGGAATCGGAGATCATGATCGGAGAGATCATTCGAAAAAGCAAGAACAACAACTGTCATATCAACCTCAGTCTTATCTCCGAGAGAGGAAACACCATCTATACGGAGGCGACCCTCCTGAATCAGGAGCAGATCCCGGGAGAAGAATACAACGTCGGCGACAGGATTATTGTATACATCTTGGAAGTGAAAAAACACAACAACGTGCCTCAGATCATTGTTTCCAGAAGTCATCCCGGTTTGGTCAAGCGCCTGTTCGAAAGAGAGGTCCCCGAGATCAGCGAAGGTATTGTACAGATCAAATCGATCGCAAGAGAAGCCGGTTCCAGAACCAAACTCTCGGTACATTCCGTGGACGAAGCCGTCGATGCTATCGGCGCCTGCGTAGGAACAAAGGGAGTAAGGGTCGCAAACATCGTGGAGGAATTGAAGGGGGAGAAGATTGATATCGTCAACTATAGCGACGATCCCATCGTCTATATCTCCAATGCTCTAAGTCCCTCCAAGGTCGTGGAAGTGAGCGTAAATGAGGAGGAAAAGAGTACGAAGGTCATCGTTCCCGACTATCAACTCTCGCTGGCGATCGGTAAAGAGGGACAAAATGCACGACTGGCAGCCAAGCTGACAGGATGGAAGATCGATATCAAGAGTGAATCTCAAGCCTTGGAAGAGGATGATGATATTTTTGATGAGGATATCATGGAGAGCATGGAAGATGCATCGAATTGGATCATTCCCCAAGAAGGCAGTGAGTTTTAGAACTGCATAAGTGAGAGATCGAGGAGGAATTTATGTCTGAAAAAACAAAGAAGATAAAAAAAATTCCCCAAAGGAAATGTATCGCTTGCGGGGAACACAAGGATAAGAAAGATCTGGTACGGGTCGTAAAAAACAAAGAAGGCGAAATTTTTTTGGATAAGACCTTTAAGGCGAACGGAAGAGGGGCCTATCTGTGTAATGACGAAGGGTGTTTCAACAAGGCCCTCAAGGCAAAAATGTTGGACAGAGCCTTCAAGACATCGGTGGATGAAGAGGTCTATCAAAGTTTGAAAGAAGAGATGATGAGTGAAAAATAAATTAATAGCCTATCTCGGATTTGCAAAGAAGAGCGGAAAACTTTCTTCCGGAGAACAGATCGCTTTGGAGAAGATAAAGGAGTCGAAGGCCAAGATCGTATTTTTAGCTTCCGATGCTTCGCAGAATACTGCAAAAAGAATCCGAGATAAAGCGGGATATAGAGGGATACGAGTATGTGAAGAATTGAATAGACAGGAGCTGGGCAAGGCGATAGGACAAGAAGAGCGGGTCGTCGTCTGTATCAACGATAGAGGCTTTGCCGCAGCGATATGCAAGGTCTTGGAAGGAGAGCAAGATGGATAGAAAAAAGAGAGTGCATGAATTAGCCAAAGAGTTGAATGTTTCCGCAAGAGAATTGATGGATGCGGCAAAAAAGTTCGACCTTAATTTAACAAGTCATATGAATACATTGACGAACGAAGAAGAGGAAAAGATAAAGACCTCCTTTCTCGCCGAAAAACAAAAGGCACCTTCAAGAGATACGAATGATAAACAGGAAGAAAGGCAACACAAACAAGATTATAGATCTGTAGATAAAAAGACGCAGCCTCACCAAAAACAAGATCACAGAAAGGAGGAGAAAAAGACGCAGCCTCACCAAAAGCAGGATCGCAGGCAAGAAGAAAGAAAGGCCGCACCTCACCAAAAACAGGATCACAGACAGGAAGGAAAAAAAGCGGACTCCCGTCAGAAACAGGATCGCAGACAGGAAGAGAGAAAGCAGGAGCCCCCTCAAAAGCAGGATCGCAGACAGGAGGAAAAAAGGACGGAGCCTCATCAAAAACGGGATCATAAAGCTGAAACAGGCAAGACTGCATCTCACCACAAGAAAAATCACGAAAAAACCGGCGGGAGCAACGAACAGAAAAGATCTCATCAAACTCCTCGAAAAGAAGGTTCGGGGCGTAGGGAGAGCTTGAAACAAGAAGGAAAAAAACAAAAGACCCAATCTTTGGATCACGAGAAGAAAGATCACAAATTTAAATCCAAGAAAGAAAAGCACCACTCAAAACAGGAGTCGATGTCTCATGATTCCGAAGACCGTAAGAAGAGTAAGAAACATCATAAAAAAAGCGAAACCAAAGTCGCAACGGTCGAAACAGGATATCATCAAGATAAGATGATGAAGCCTTCCAAGGGAAAGAAACACAACTATACCAATAAAAAAGAAAAGGAAACGAAAGCAGAAATGAGTGACGTGATAAAACAAGAAGATGGAGTATTTGAAATCGGAGAGACCATTGTCGTAGGAGATTTGGCTCAGTTGCTCGGTATTCCGGCAACCGATGTTATCATGGGAATTATGAAGCTTGGTATCATGGCGAACATCAATCAATCCGTAAAGTTTGAAACAGCCGAAAAAATCGCTTTGGAGCACGATGTTATCCTTTTGAAAAAAGAAGAAGAAAAGGAAGTCATCGATTTTATCATTGAAGAAGACAAAGAGGAAGATTTGAAAAGCAGACCTCCCATCGTTACTGTAATGGGACACGTTGACCACGGAAAGACCACCCTGCTTGACTCGATTCGAAAAACAAAGGTCACTCAAGGAGAGGCCGGAGGAATTACCCAACATATAGGAGCTTCGGAAGTTGTGATAAACGACAAAAAGATTGTGTTCTTGGATACTCCCGGACACGAGGCTTTTACGGAGATGAGAGCCCGAGGTGCACAGGTCACCGATATCGTTATCATCGTCGTTGCGGCAGATGATGGAATCATGCCCCAAACGATAGAAGCGATCGACCATGTTCGTGCGGCGGGAGTTCCCATGATCATCGCCATCAATAAGATCGACAAGCCTACAGCCAATATAGAGCGCGTTCGTCAGGAACTCTCCGAAAAGAACATTTTGGTCGAGGCTTGGGGAGGAACCACGATCGATGTTCCCGTTTCGGCTAAAAGCGGAGAAAACATCGACGAACTTTTGGAAATGGTTCTCTTGGTTGCGGAAATGGAAGAACTTAAGGCAAATCCCAACCGAAATGCGGTAGGAACGATTGTAGAGGCTAAACTCGATAAGGGAAGGGGCTCGGTTGCCACCTTGATCGTCCAAAACGGCACCTTGAAGGAAGGGGACTCGGTCGTAGCGGGAACTGCCTATGGAAGAGTACGTGCAATGCTCAACTCCAAGGGTAAAAGGATCAAAAAAGCAGGACCCTCGACCGCAGTCGAGATCCAAGGGCTCAATTCTGTTCCTGATGCCGGAGATCAATTCTTTGTCGTTGAGAGCGATAAGGAAGCCAGGGCCTTGGGATTGGCGCGCCAAGAGCGTAAGCGTGAGGAATATATGAAGGAGACTTCAAAAATCTCCTTGGAAGACTTGTTCGAAAAGATGCAGTCCGGAGAAATGAAAGAACTCAACATCATAGTGAAGGCGGATGTTCAAGGATCGATAGATGCTATCAAGAAGTCCTTTGAAAAGATCAGCAACGAGGAAGTTGTCGTAAAAGTCATCCATGGAAGCGTAGGTGCCATCTCCGAATCCGACGTTATGCTCGCTTCCGCATCCAATGCCATCATCATCGGTTTCAACGTGAGACCTTCTACCGGTGCGACCTCATTGGCGGAGCGTGAAAAAGTCGATATGAGGACCTACAGGATCATCTACGATGCGATCGAAGATGTAGAAAAGGCGATGAAGGGTATGTTATCTCCCGACTTTGTTGAAGAAGAACTCGGTAAGGCGGAGGTCAGAATGCCCTTTAAGGTACCCAAGGTCGGTATGATCGCAGGTTCCTATGTAATTGAAGGGAAGATCCAACGTAATGCGAAGGTCCGTCTGGTCCGAGACGGGATCGTGATCTACGAAGGAGAGATCGACTCTCTACGAAGATTTAAGGATGACGTAAAAGAGGTTGCGACGGGATATGACTGCGGGATCGGACTTACCAACTACAATGACATCAAAGAGGGAGATATCATAGAGAACTATATCATCAAAGAAGTGAAAAAAGTATAAGGAGAATAGATAGACTATGGCTTATGATAGAACGAGAAGGATCTCGGAAGAAATAAAAAAGGTCGTCAGCTCCATGTTGTTGGAGGGAGAGATCAAAGATACCAAGATCCGACAATCCAAGGGATTGATCTCGGTGACAAACGTTGATGTCGTTCGGGATCTCAAATACGCTTATGTATATATCAGTGTCCTGGGCGATGATCCCGCCGAGATCATCGAAGGCCTTAAACGAGCGAGCGGCTATGTGAGAAACAGGGTGGGTCGAGTTGTGGATCTCAGATATACTCCGGAGATCATATTCCGTCCTGACGACTCCATCCAAAAAGGAGTCGAGATGTCAAAGCTCATCAACGAACTGGGTATCGATCATTCAGAAGACGAGAAGGAAGAAGAGTAGGAGGCATAGTATATGACCTTTAAAGAAATTATCGAACAAAATGATCTATTTATCATCAGCTCCCATGTGAATGCCGACGGAGACAACCTGTCCTCCTCTCTGGGGCTTAAGATCGCTTTGGAGAATATGGGAAAAGAAGCCTATTATATCTTGGATGAAGAGTTGCCGGAAAAGTTTGAGTTTCTCTATCGGGATCACCCGAACTACAGTTCTTCCAAGGCGATCTCCATCATCGATAACAGACCCTATGTCTTCATCGGTTTGGACTGCGCCATCCTCAAGCGTTTTAATATCGAAACTTCCATCTTTGAAGGAAGTTCCTATAAGATCAACATCGATCACCACTTGGGAAACGAATATTACGGAGATGTAAACCTTGTAAGTACCAACATCTCTTCCACCTGCGAGATCCTTTACGAAGCCCTGAAACAGGATTTTGAAGATTTTATCGACGCAAGGGTAGCGACCTGCCTCTACACCGGAATATTGACCGATACCGGAAACTTCATCTATGACAGGGCGGGAAGCGAGACTCTTAGGATCGCCATGGAATTGATCCAAAAGGGCGCGGATAAGGCGACAATCGCAGAACGTGTATTTCGCAGTGAGACCTTCGGTTACTACAAGTTGATGGGAGAAGTGCTAAACACCCTTGCCGTCGAAGGAGACTTCGCCTATGCTTGTTTGACCAAGGAGATGAGAGAACGATGGGGAGTTCCCTATAACAATATTGAAACCCTTGTAAATTGTACAATCAATATTGAAGGCGTGAACATGGGAATCCTCTTTAAGGAGAAGGGAGAAAACGAAGTGAGAGTATCTCTTCGTTCAAAAGGGTTGGTCGATGTCGAAAAATTCGCTTCGGAATTCGGTGGAGGAGGACATAAAAGCGCTTCAGGCTGCACCCTCTACCTTCCCTTGAAGGAGGCGGTCGCTGTGGCTGTAAAAAGAGCGAAGGAGTACCTCTCATAATGAACGGCTTTTTAAACCTTATAAAGCCTACCGGAATGACGAGCCACGATGTCGTCTCATCGGTTCGCAGGCTCTTAAAGATCAAGAAGGTAGGCCATACCGGGACGCTTGACCCCAATGCGGCGGGAGTTCTTCCCGTCTGCGTGGGAAGGGCCGCGAAGTTTAGCGACTATCTCCTGAAAGAAGAAAAACAATACTTTGCAAAAATAGGCTTCGGAGCTCTAACCGATACCTTGGACACATATGGAAGCGTTGTTTCCACAAAAGACATTCGTCCCTTCTCTTTGGAACAATTGGAGAAGGTTTTGCAGGAATTTACCGGCGACATCGAACAGTTTCCCCCGAAGTATAGTGCCATTAAGATAGGAGGAAGAAAACTCTATGAAATGGCAAGAAACAACGAGGAGTTGCCTGATATCAAGCCCAGGGCGGTATGTATATCATCAATCGACATCTGTTCCTTTTCCAGTGAATCCGTAGACTTGGATATCGTGTGTTCCGCCGGAACCTATATCAGATCCTTGGCGAGAGATATAGGAGAAAAGCTCGACAATGAGGCTTACCTTTCTCTTTTGATAAGAAAGAGGAGCGGTAATTTTTCCATTGATGAAGGTATCACCTTGGAAGAATTGGAAGAGTTTGTAAGAGAAGGTCGTTTAGATGAAGTGCTCATCCCTATTGATGGAGCCTTGTCTTCTTATCCCGAACTCTATCTTTCGACTATCGAAGACAAGCATTATAAAAACGGGTGCACTTTGGTTTTAACACAAAGAAAATGTAGGGAAGGCATCTACCGGGTCTATGATGAAGAGGGTGGTTTCTCGGGTTTGGGAAATTTGGAACTTCAGAAAGACAAGTTATATTTGAGATCCTTAAAACTTGCAAGGGTAGCAGAATAGATCATAGTGGGGGTTGACAGTGAGATTTGATGAATATATAAACGAAATTGATATAACGGAAGATACCGTTATAACCATCGGCAATTTCGACGGGGTTCATAAAGGACATAAAAAATTGCTTGATTTGACACTGAAGCTTTCAAGGGAGCATGCTCTCAAAAGCGTGGTCTTTACCTACTCCAATCATCCTCTGGAGTTCGTTATGAACAAAAGCATTTCAAAACTTACCTTAAACGAGGAAAGAGACCGTCTCTTCTATGAGATGGGAATAGATTATATACTGAGCGTTCCCTTCGATGAAACGATTATGAATCTGTCGACGCGTGCATTTATCGAGCACATTTTAATCGAAAACTTAAACGCAAAGTTTCTTGTATTGGGAGAAGATGCCAGATTTGGTAAAGGAAGAGAAGGATCGGCTGCCGGAATCAAGGCAATAGCTGAAAATCTGGGGTTGAAAGTGGAAATCGTTCCCCTCTACTTTGAAGACGGGCTTCGGATCTCCAGCACCTCTGTCAGAGAACTTATAAAGCAAGGCTCTCTAGAAACGGCGAACAATTATTTAGGAAGGATCTATTCCATCTCCGGAAAGGTTGTTCACGGAAAGAAAAACGGAAGAAAAATAGGGTTTCCAACTGCCAATGTTGACTATGACAGCAAGGTGGTGCTTCCGGGGATTGGAGTTTATTATACTATTGTGGAGCATAACAATCGTCACTATCTCGGTGCCACAAGTGTAGGTTACAATCCAACCGTGACTGAATTGGCGAAGACCGTCTACCTCGAGGTCAATCTGTTTAACTTTTCTCAAGACATCTACGGAGAAGAAATCACTGTTTATTTTTGTAAGAAAATACGAAACGAAATGAAGTTTGATTCTTTGGAAGAACTCAAAAATCAGATTCGAAAAGATAAGGAAATGATCACAAAACTCTTTTTAAGCGAAAATTTTGCCGATAAACAAAGGAAACTGTTTACTACAGACAAAGTTTGTGATATTATTATGTAGAGTTAACGACCCTTACACGGAATTTGGATTCTCCGACCCATTCTTTGTAACGGGAGAACTGAATATTTTTTAGGAGGAATAAACATGACAGCAGAAAGAAAAACACAAATTATCAAAGAGTATGCGGTACACGAGGGAGATACAGGTTCTCCGGAAGTACAAGTTGCGGTATTGACCGCAAGGATTTTAGAGTTAAACGACCACTTGAAACAACATCCGAAGGATTTTCACTCAAGACGCGGTTTGTTTAAAATGGTAGGAACGAGAAGAAACCTTCTTAAATATCTAAAATCTAAAGATTTGGAAAGATATAACTCTCTGATTAAACGATTGGGCTTAAGAAAATAAGATGGAAAAAAAGAGTAGGTTAGCCCTGCTCTTTTTTTTCAAAACAAAAGGACGAATTTTATAGAAGGTATGGAAGAAGGTCTGATACGAAAAACGACAGCGTTCTATACATCGCTCCGTTCACAAACAATAAAGGACGGCGAAGAGATCGTATTTGTGCATATCTTTTTTGTGAGGCAGAACTCCACACCTTTGGAACCATACCGATAGGATACAAAATATAAGAATTTTTGAAAGGGAGTAATTTAATGAGTAAAATCTTTCGTACAAGCTTTGGAGAACGGGAACTGAGCGTTGAAATAGGAAAAGTTGCCGAGCTTGCCAACGGTGCCTGCCTGCTCAGATGCGGAGATACCGTTGTTTTGGTAACTGCCACCAATTCAGATGCCCCAAGAGAGGGAATCGACTTCTTTCCTCTGAGTGTGGACTTTGAAGAGAGACTCTATTCGGTAGGAAAGATCCCGGGAGGATTTATAAAGAGGGAAGGAAGACCTTCGGAAAAGGCAATCTTGACATCGCGCCTGATTGACAGACCCATCCGTCCCCTTTTCCCGAAAGGATTTCGTAACGATGTCCAAGTCGTAGCTACCGTCTTGTCTGTCGAGCCGGATGTGGCTCCGGACGTACTGGCGATGATCGGTTCTTCCGTGGCCTTGTCCATTTCGTCCATTCCGTTTAACGGACCTACAGGCTCCGTTGCAGTCGGTTTGATCGACGGAAAACTGATACTGAATCCCGATGTCGAGCAACGTGCCGTATCGGATCTTCATCTTACGGTCTCGGGAACCAAGGATGCTATTATGATGGTGGAAGCCGGAGCCAATGAAGTCGATGAGGCCACTATGCTCAAGGCGATCCTGTTCGGACATGAGGAGATCAAAAAAATCGTAGCTTTTATTGAAGACATCGTCGCGGAAGTCGGAAAAGAAAAAATGGAAGTCACCCTCTTTAAGGCGGATGAAGCGATCGAGGAAGAGGTCATCTCTTTTGCAAAACAAAAGATGAAGGATGCTATTTTGACAAAGGATAAGACCGAACGTATGCTGAATATGGACAAGGTAAAGCAGGAGACCTTGGAACATTTTGCACAAATTTATCCTGAAAATATCAAGGATGTAGATGAAACGGTATATAAGATAACCAAAGAGGGAGTTCGAGAACTCATCCTCATCGACCGAATTCGTCCGGATAACCGTCAAATGGATGAGATCCGACCGATCTGGTGTGAAGTGGGGAATCTTCCTCGTACTCATGGAAGTGCCATTTTTACGAGAGGGCAAACTCAGGTAATGAGTATTACGACTCTTGGAGCACTTGGAGATATGCAGACCCTCGACGGTTTGGATGAAAACGTCGAAAAGAGATATATGCACCATTACAACTTCCCGGCCTACAGTGTGGGAGAAGCTCGACCTTCGAGAGGACCCGGACGACGTGAAATAGGTCACGGTGCTTTGGCGGAGAGAGCCATCCTTCCCATGCTTCCTTCCAAGGAAGACTTCGCTTATGCAATCCGAGTGGTATCGGAAGTTATGAGTTCCAATGGAAGTACTTCTCAGGCGAGTGTTTGTGGCAGCACCCTGTCTCTTTTGGATGCGGGGGTTCCTATGAAACGTATGGTTGCGGGGATTGCCATGGGCTTAATCAAAGAAGAGGAACACTTGGCGATATTGTCCGACATCCAAGGTATGGAAGACTTCCTCGGAGATATGGACTTTAAGGTCGCGGGTACCGAAGAAGGGATCACTGCGATCCAGATGGACATTAAGATCTCGGGGATCGATGAAGAGATCCTTACAAAAGCTCTGGAACAAGCAAGGAAAGGCAGACTTCATATCCTCGATAAAATGAAGGAAGTCATCGATCGCCCCAGAGAGGAGATCTCTCCATATGCTCCTATGGTCCTTCAAATGAAGATCGATCCTGAAAAGATAAGAGAAGTCATCGGAACCGGCGGAAAGGTGATTAACAAGATCATAGATGAGACAGGTGCTAAAATCGATATTGAGCAGGACGGAAACATCTTCATCCTTGCTGTAGAGAGAGATAAAGGTAAACTGGCTAAGGAAATGATCGAAGCGATCGTAGAAGAGCCCGAAGTCGGTAAGACCTACCGTGCCAAAGTTACTCGCTTGATGGACTTCGGAGCCTTTGCAGAATTCCTTCCCGGAAAAGAAGGCCTCATCCATATCTCCCAAGCAGATACCCAAAGGACTGCGAGCGTTGAAAGCTTATGGAAGGTCGGAGATG
Organism: Filifactor villosus; assembly: GCF_042652965.1. Taxonomy (NCBI): domain Bacteria; kingdom Bacillati; phylum Bacillota; class Clostridia; order Peptostreptococcales; family Filifactoraceae; genus Filifactor; species Filifactor villosus. The sequence goes on along the minus strand of NZ_JBHSHL010000014.1, from coordinate 192,841 downwards.
AAGTCGATGTTATGTTGATGGAAGTGGATCCTCAAGGAAGGATGAACCTGTCGAGACGAGCGGTGCTTCAAAAAGAAAAGGGCTTGGAGATCGACTATGTTTCGGAAAAAGATAAGAAAAACCATCGACCTAATAGAAATAACCGCTTTGATAACAATCATAATAAGAGAAGATAAATGCCTGTAGACAGAGAAAAGTTTTGATATTTGAACTTCGTTGCAGGCAGTAGCAAAAAACCGCAAAATATGGGCAGAAGAGATCGGTTTCTTCTTGGCCCATATTTTTGTATTGCTCAAGTTCTGTTGAAACACTTCAAATATCAAGAATATTGAAAGTCCGGCAGGGCATCTCAAACGGAGAATAGTATAGACAATAAAGTATAAAAAAAGTACGGCAGTTATTTGCACTGCCGTACTTTTTTATAAGATAATCAAAGAATTGTTATAAGCTTAGTTAGAAAACTTTTCTAAAGCTTTTAAAATTTCAGGGTCTTCAATGTTACAAGCGATAATGACCTCGATATCTCTATCGTTTGCCAACTCGTCGACCATTTCCACAAAATCGATGATATTGCTGTCGATCGAACCAATCATCTTATCTAAACTGTCAATGTATATTTTTTCGATGTCGTAATTTGCGCTTAACAGACCGCATAGCAGACCGTAAACAGAATTACGAGTATCTATTTGGAACTCTTCTGTAGAGATGAGTCTGATATCACGATGGAGCTGATGAAGGTGTTTGGAAGTAGGTTCTAAAAATGCAATTTCACCTTTTGCAGTTTCCACATCTTGGTTTGCCATCTCTAGTATTTGTTTTGTTTTTCCACTTCCCGCTTCGCCTAAAATTAGTTTTATCATTTGAAAAACCTCCTATATAAAAGTATAATTATATTGTACCATCAATTGTAAAAATAAGCATTATAAATTATCTAAAAACGGTTTATATGGGTCGATTTTCTTTTTCTCCTGCGGAAAAAAAGCCTTTGGATCAAAATCTTGAGCAGGATCAACATCACAATGAAGCCGATAAAACCTGCGATCAAGTAAAATTTGTACTCTTGTGCCCGCTTCAAAATATTGTTCATACTGTAGATCGATTCCAACGAGTTGTTCGCATAAAGAGGAAGACTTTGTATTAAGGTGCCGTTCTGCTTTATGAGATACTCCCCAATCAAGTCGTCTTTTTGAACGGGGGCTTGAAGTCCTTCTTTGAGGAGAACTTCAAAAACATAAGAACTGTTACTGTTAATATTCTCTACCAGAACGAAATTATCCTTCACATAAAAATCCAATTTTTTTTCAACCGTCTTTGGAAATTCTTGGCTTCCAACGATTTCATTTGCCGAGACTAAAGATTTTTTTTGAAAGTTTTCAAATCCGTAGTCCAACAGTTTTCTTGAGTTTTTGTAAACTTCAAAGGTTTCATTCTTCAAAGAGACCGCGATCACTCGGATCCCGTTTTTTTCTCCTGTGGAAACAAGACAGTTTTTTGCTTCATCCGTAAAGCCGGTCTTTACACCGTCGACAACATCGTATTTGATAGGAATCTGTGTCCCGTTGTAATCTATTTTCTGAGATGACCATAAAAAACGATTTGTATTTCGATAGTATCGGATTTCAGGTGTCTGCTCAGTAGCATGGATCTGGATGAAATCGGTCTTGATCAACTCACGAAACACTTCATGTTTCATTGCCTCTCTGGCCATAAGGGCAAGGTCGTGGGCGGTTGTCGTATGCTTAGGATCGTGTAAACCGTTCGGATTAGTGAAGTGAGTTCCGGTGCAGCCGATCTCTTCAGCACGTTTGTTCATCAATTCGGCAAATGAAGAAATATCACCGGATATCTCCAAAGCCAAAAGTACAGCCGCATCATTTGCAGATTTTATCATCAAACCCTGAAGAAGTTCTTCCACCGTAAACGTTTCCCCCGGGAGAAGATACATCGCACTTCCTTCGGCGGGGCCGAAGGTATCAGGTACAGTGATTTGTTTTTTCAGATCCAAATTTTCCAATGCGAGCAAAGCTGTCATTATCTTTGTTGTTGAGGCGGGATACATTGGTTCGTTCATATTTTTATCATATAAAACCTTTCCGGTGTCAAATTCGATCAAAACAGCAGCAGAACAGGTGAGTGAAGGTTCTTTTGCTGCAAAAGCCGAGCCGGTAAACACGAATAAAAACAGACAGATGAAACAAGTTGCACAAAGACGTATAGAACGCTTTTTACGAAAAAACATTGGTCATATCATCCTCCTTTGAAGGTGTATTTTGATTAACGGGTATAGTATAACAAAAAAAACGATAGAACAAAACAACTAATCCGTAAAAAATACGATAATTGTTCAAGATTTTTATTTCTACACGATGCGAATAAGTTTTAAAACTTTGTTACAATATGATTAATCAGAAATAAATTTGCTAGAAATTGTATCAGAGATATGTTAATCTAGTAATGTTACAGATGTTTGCGATCAAGTTTAAACTGGAGTTGATTTTTTTGTGGAATCTTAAGGATATTCTTATTAATATACAGATCAAAGATCTCTTTGATATTTTGATCGTTTCTTTTATTTTCTATAAACTTTATTTACTGATAAAAGAAACCAGGGCTGAACAGTTGATGAAAGGGATCCTCATCCTTTTATTCATCACCAAGGCTGCGGAATTTTCAAAACTCCATTCCGTGTCATGGTTGCTCAACAATACTATCAAGGCAGGAATGTTTGCTCTTGTCGTCGTGTTCCAACCCGAGTTGAGAAGAATCTTGGAACACCTCGGACAAGCCAAGTTCATATCTCCAAATATGAAAGCCTCGAGGGGTGATACGGAAAAAGTTATCGATGAATTGGTTGAAGGCTGCTCTTCTTTATCCAGACAGAAGATCGGAGCCCTCATTGTAATAGAGAGAAAAACGGGGATCAATGAAGTAATACAGACGGGAACCTTTTTGGATGCCGATATTTCAAGACAGTTGCTCATCAATATCTTTATTCCCAATACGCCGTTGCATGACGGTGCCGTTGTTATCCGAAAAAATAAAATCATTGCAGCAGGTTGTTTTTTGCCTTTGACAGAAAACAAGTTCTTGAACCAGGAGCTTGGGACAAGACATAGGGCGGCACTTGGGATCAGCGAACGCTCCGACTGTATCTCTGTGGTCGTTTCCGAGGAGACGGGAGCGATGTCCGTTGCTATAAGTGGAAAACTGCGCAAGGGACTTAAGGAAGATGAGCTTCGCAAACAACTGGTCGATTCGTTGATGGAAGAGCCTGTCAAATATTCTTTTATGGCAAAGAAGGTGAGTAAGCAAGATGAATAAAATATTTGAAAAGAATATGGGGATCAAGATGTTTTCTCTGTTATGTTCTTTTTTTCTATGGTTTTATGTAATGGCGGTGGTAGATCCTATTGATACAAAGGATATTTTGATAAACAACATTCGTTTTTCTTATGAAGGCGCACAGGAAAACGAATTTACTCCTATAGGGAGCCTTCCTTCCATTCGTCTTAGGGTGAGGGGAAAAAACAGCGATATTTCGAAAATCACCCCGGATAACTTTTCTTTGAACGGGATCATCTCCAACCCAAAGGTTGGGGCTAACAGAGCAGTGCTAAAGGCGGAACTCCCTACACGAATCACCTACGAAATCGTTCCCGGAGACATCTATATAGAGCTGGATAAACTCAAGGTTCAAAGCCGAACAGTGGAGATCGTAACGGTCAACTCCCTGCCTGAAGACAGAGAAGTAAAGGTTATTGACTCCAACGTCAAGGCAACTTACATCGAAGGTCCTCAGTCTCAATTGGATAAGGTAGACAAGGTGATAGCAAGGGTTGATCTATCGGGTCAGGAAGAAGATTTCAGCCAAAAAATCAACCTTCTTCCAATCGATGATAACGGAAAAGAGGTCGCCAATGTGACCCTAAATACGGAATATGTATTCGTCAGAGTAGTGATCAATCACAAAAAAACGGTGGATGTCTTACCCAATATTATAGATACCAATAATGAGGGAGTCCTGCTTTCGGCATACAAGGCTGTGCCGGACAAAGTAACGATAAGCGGAACAAAGAACAGGATCGATTCCATCAAAGGAATCTATACACAGTTGATCAATTCATCGGAGTTGCAGGGAAGGCTGGATGAAAAGATCAAGTTGGATGTTCCGCCCGGTATCACTACAAGTGTGAACGAAGTTATCTTGAAACGTTCTGCAGAGAACTTGATTGAAAAGACCTTTGTGTTGTCAGCTGATAAAATCGACTTGAGAAACTTCTCCCGTGATGAGGAAGAATTTCTTCGCTCAGAGATCCCCGACATCACCTACAGCGTATCGATAAGCAAAGAGTTTGAAGACGAATTGGAAGAAAGTAATGTTGTATTATCCATGGATAAAGAGAAGATGGATGAAGGAACTTTGAGGATCCCCATTGTGTTGGAGACCGATCTTCCGATCGATGAATACAATATCGAACCTCGATCTGTAACCTTCAGCTACAACTCTGATTCCGTACTGCAATAATTGAAACCTTAAGAATAGGAGAGTAGAAGAAATGAGAAAATATTTCGGAACAGATGGAGTAAGAGGAGTAGCAAATTCCGATCTATCCGCGGAATTTGCATACCGAGTCGGAGCTGCCGGAGCCTTTGTGTTGAAAAAACACCAACAGAGCTCCTCGGAGACGGTAAAAATCGTTATCGGAACGGATACCCGTATTTCTAAAGATATGCTTTCCTCGGCGATCGCTGCGGGAGTGATGAGTGTCGGTGTCGATGTTATTGATGTGGGAATCGCACCTACTCCTGCCGTTGCTTATTTGACGAGAAAATACGGTGCAGATGCGGGTGTTGTGATCTCCGCCTCCCACAACCCTGCAGAATATAACGGTATAAAGTTTTTTGATTCCAAAGGATTTAAGCTCCCTGATGAGCTCGAAGAAGAAATAGAGTACTATATGGAACATCCCCCTGAGAGAAAAGCGGAAAAAGTGGGACGAAAAGTAGAAGAGCACGAAGCAAGATCTGCGTATTCTTCCTTTGTGGCGAGTTGTATTGAAAACAATCTGTCCGGTCTCAATGTTACAATAGATTGTAGCAACGGTGCGGCCTACTCCATTGCCCCGGAAGTTTTTGAGAGTTTGGGAGCAAAGGTCCATGTAATAGGTAATAGCCCTGACGGGTACAATATCAACCTCAACTGCGGTTCCACCCATATGGAAGCCCTTAGGGAAGCCGTAATCCGAAACTCTTCAGATATCGGTATTGCCTACGATGGAGATGCAGATCGATTTTTGGCAATAGACGAAAAGGGAGAGATCGTCGATGGAGACAAACTCCTTTTGATTGCAGCAAAAAATTTCAAGAAAAAAGGTAAACTTAAAAATAACACCTTGGTTGTAACGGTAATGAGTAACCTCGGTCTGAAGATCGCCGCACAAGAACTGGGAATAGACCTTTCCATTACAGCAGTAGGAGATCGGTATGTTTTGGCCGATATGTTGGAGAAGGACTACTGCATAGGCGGAGAACAGTCGGGGCATATGATATTTAGCGATTATAATACTACGGGAGACGGTATTTTATCCTCTCTTATCATCTGTAATATCATGAAGGAGGAGGGCAAGAAACTCAATGAACTCGCCTCGATCATGGAAGTGTATCCTCAGATACTGATCAATGCAAAGGTAAAGCCTGAGAATAAGAACTCGTACTTGGATGATATCGATATTCAAAATGAAATTAAGAGGATCGAAGAAGTATTTCACGGAAAAGGAAGGGTCTTGATCCGCCCTTCGGGAACAGAGCCTTTAGTCAGGGTCATGATAGAAGGAAAAGATATACAGATAATTGAAAAAGAAGCGAAGAACCTTGTTTCTTTGATTGAATCAAAGCTGTCATAGGAGGAGACATACGCCAATTAGCACTTTTTAATTGGCGTATTTTAATCTATGTTGACAGAAAAACGCATGCTTTGTCTTTTCAAGATGTCCTTGTATTTGAAGTCAAAGAGTTTATTTTATACCATTATCCGTTTGAAGCGTTCATACCAATCAGCTTTATTCTAGGGGAGATACAACGAATCTTTGGGATGTGAGTGTTGATAACTATACTTCGATCGGAAAACAGTATTAAAATCAAAATTGGAAAAAGTAAATGTTCTTGAATGAAACAAAGAAAAACACAGGAGATAATCAATTAGGGGGATTATTAAGATTGGAACAACTATACCGAGTGTTAAGGAAGGTAGAAAAACCGGCACGTTATGTCGGAAATGAAATAAATCAGGTGATCAAAGAGCTCAAGGATGTAAAGATACGCTTTGCCTTCGCCTTTCCCGATCTGTACGAGATAGGGATGAGTCATTTGGGGATGCACATCCTATACGGAGTTTTGAACAACGAGCCCGATATCTGGTGCGAGAGAGTCTTTGCCGTGGCGGATGATATGGAAAAGCAGATGAAGGAAAATAACATTCCTCTGTTTTCTTTGGAAAGTAAAACACCCGTCAGGGACTTTGACTTTGTGGGTTTTACTCTCCAGTATGAGATGTCTTATTCGAACATTCTCAATATGTTGAGTATGGCGGGGATCCCTCTCTTATCCGAAGAAAGAGGCGAGGATGAGCCTTTGGTCATCATGGGAGGTCCTTGCAGTTATAATGCCGAGCCTTTAGCGGATATCGCCGACATTATCTCGATCGGAGAAGGAGAGGAGTCTCTTTTGGAGATCATGACTCTATACAAAGAGCACAGGTCTTCAGGAACTTACAGTAAAAAGAGATTTTTGGAAGATGTGGGAAGAAGAGTCGAAGGCTCCTACATCCCCTCTCTATACCGTGTGACCTATCATGAAGATATGACGATAAAGGAGATCTCTCCTACAGTGGAGGGCCTTCCTCAAAAAATAAAGAAACGAATCATTAGAGATATGAATAAGGTGTACTTTCCCACCAAGACCCTCGTACCCAATATCGATGTCGTTCACGAACGTGTTATGGTCGAACTGTTTCGAGGTTGTACCAGGGGATGCAGGTTTTGTCAGGCGGGGATGATCTACCGTCCCATAAGAGAACGCTCTCCGGAGAAGGTAAAGAAGCTCATTGATGAGGTACATGAAAGTACAGGCTACGAGGAGATTTCTTTGACATCGTTGAGCAGCAGCGACTATTCAAAGCTGGAACCTTTGATAGAAACCTTGGTTCAGGAGTACGTACCCAAGAACACGGGAGTGTCTCTTCCTTCTTTAAGGTTGGACAACTTTTCTTTGGAGACGGCAAACCTCGTTCAAAAGGTCAGAAAATCCGGCCTGACCTTTGCTCCGGAAGCCGGAAGCCAAAGGCTCCGAGATGTGATCAATAAGGGGATCACCAAGGAAGATCTGATTTCTACGATGAGGACCATCTTTTCAAACGGTTGGCATAGCGTGAAACTTTATTTTATGATCGGACTTCCGACGGAAACCTATGAAGATCTCGATGGTATCGCCGATCTGGCCTATACGGTTATCGACATCTACCGAGAAGTCAACAAAAACAAATTCAATAAAAAATTCAATGTGACGGTCAGCGTATCTAACTTTGTCCCCAAGCCGTTTACCCCATTCCAGTGGTTCGGTCAAAACAGTCAGGAAACCTTCAACGAAAAACATCGTTATTTAAAGGAAAAATTGAGAAACAGAAATATAAAATTCCAATATCACACAACGGACATCAGTTACTTGGAGGCCATTTTTGCAAAAGGCGACAGACGTTTGGGCAAGGTTCTGATCAAGGCTCATGAAAAGGGGTGCAAGTTCGACAGCTGGGATGAACACTTCCTCTTTGAACGTTGGATGGAAGCCTTTGCGGAGTCGGATGTGGATCCGAGTTTTTACATCAGGGACGACATTCCTTACGAAGAGATCCTGCCTTGGGATCATATCGACTGCGGAGCTTCAAAGTCGTTTTTGATTCGAGAGAATGAAAGAGCCAAAAAGGCGATCTTGACTGCGGATTGTAGAGTTTCCTGCAATGCCTGCGGAATAAACTTGGATATTGCCAGGGGGTTATGTTGATGATACTTCGTCTTAAATTTGAGAAAATGGGTGATATTGCATACGTCTCGCACAGGGATCTGATTAATGTAATGAGCCGCTCCATCCGCAGAGCCGGTATCCTCGTTAAGTACAGTGAGGGTTTCAATCCCCATGCCAAGACCTCCTTTTCGCCTGCATTGTCACTTGGAGTCGAAAGTAGGGCGGAATATATGGATATGGAGGTAGAGGACGATTCGATCTCCTGTGAAGAGGTACTTCAACGTTTAAACAACAGCGTTCCACGAGGTCTGCGCTTCTTGTCGGTCATCAGGATCGAAAGGTCGGATTCGTTATCGGCAATCATTACTCATAGCGAATACAAGATTCTTATAGACAAACAAGCGGTGGAGGAACAGATCCTATCGAAGGCGGTGGAGCTGATAAGGGATGAAGAGGCCCTCTTTATTCAAAAGAGGAATAAGCGCAAGGAATTCAAGGAGGTCGATGTTCGGGACATGATCATCAAACCGGAGTACCTCCCGTTGGAACACGACTATCTGATCTCTGTTGTTCTTCAAAACTCTTCTCAGGGAGGATTAAAACCGGATGATTTTATGGAGATCATAAGCAGGTACTCCAACACAAAGATAGAAGACTATCGTTGCTTAAAGACACGCTCGTTTTCAAATCACAGCGGAGCCATGGTCGCTCTGGATTAAAAAACAGGAGGTCTCAATGAAGAAACTCATCGTTGAAAAGAGCGACTACCTCTTGAAACTCGCCTACATGGATGCAGGCGTTCTTAAGAGAGTGGAACTTCTGAAAACACAACATTCCCTCAGAGTAGGGCAGGTCTACAAAGGTATAGTAAGAAAAAAAGTAGCGGGGCTCAATGCCTACTTTGTCGATTTGGGGAAAGAGCAGGGATTTTTGCAAAGCAGGAACAGATATAATCTTGGAGATACCGTCCTGCTTCAGGTCAAGACGGAAGCAGTCGGAGAAAAACAGGCCAAAATGACGGAAAAACTGTCGCTGTCGGGAGACTACATCGTATATCTTCCTTTTGAAAACAAGGTTTCCGTATCTAACAAGCTCCCCGAAGAGGTGGTTGGAACGATCACGGAAAAACTCCGATCCCGTTATCCTAAAGAAGGACTGATCCTGCGCACCGCAGCATTGAATACCGATTTTGAATCCATCGAAAAAGATCTGCTTAAACAAAAGGCTATATTTTACGGTATCAAAGAAAATTATGAAGCCTCTCAAAAAGGACTGTTGTATGAAAAAACCTTTATAGAGCATTTTTTCTCTTCCTTCTTTGAAGATGTTCGGGAGGTATCTTCGAACGACAAAGAGCTCTTGAAACAAATAAAGGAAATCCTGAGCAAAAGGATGGAATACCCTCGTTATGTTTTTGAAGAAGCTCCCTTGTTTCGCACCCTGGGGATCGATTTGAAAAAGCTCTCACAGAAACATTACAAATTCGGAGAGTTGAGCCTTGTGATAGAAAAAACGGAAGCCTTTACCGCTATCGATGTCAACAGCGGCTACCGCAAAGGTCATCTCTATATGGACGATACTGCTTTTGAAGTCAACTCTTCTTCTTGCAAACACATCGTGGACTTGATCATATTAAAAAACATCTCCGGAGTCATCCTCGTGGACTTTATCGATATGAAGTCTCAAGCATATAAGGAAAACCTTTTGGAAGTCTTGAAAAGAGAGTTTTTAAGAGACCATAAAAAGGTGAGCGTGTTGAACATAACGTCTTTGGGTATCGTGCAGATCATAAGAAAGAGAGACAGCTCCGATGTTATGGAGGAACTGCTCTGTGACTGCCCCTATTGCTTCGGAAGCGGAAAGATCCCGAAAAAAGAATGGTTTCTTGATTCGATACGATCGGAGATCGAACACTATTTCCTACACTATCGTGTCAAGGAAGCTCCCCTTATCATCGAAGTCCCCTACGTCATCAAACAAACCGTGGAGGCTTCCTTGGAAGTTTTGGAGACGAAATACAACTGTAAATTCTTGCTTGAGTTTAACTATAGCGGATGGGATATAAGAGTTTATCAGAGAAAAGAGGATAAATCATGATTATTGCAAATCAATGGATAGATTATGAGATTTTGGATACAAATAACGGAGAGAAATTGGAACGATGGGGAAATATCGTCTTAAGAAGACCTGACCCTCAGATCATATGGCAGAAAAAAATTGATGAAAAGCTTTGGAACAGTGCACAGGCTCGCTATTTTCGAAGCAGTAAAGGGGGAGGAGAGTGGAAGTTTTATTCGAAACTTCCTCAAGATTGGACGATAGACTACAAAACTTTGAAGTTCAAGGTCCATCCTACGGGGTTTAAGCACATGGGGCTTTTTCCGGAGCAGGCTGCAAACTGGGACTGGTTTTCCGAAAAGATATCTGTTTCCGAAAAGCCTATGAGGGTTTTAAATTTGTTTGCCTATACCGGAGGAGCAACCTGTGCCGCCTCCGCTGCGGGATCTTCTGAAGTCGTACATGTCGACGCATCCAAAGGGATGGTTCGTTGGGCGAAGGAAAACAGTATCCTCTCAGGACTAGAAAACAATAAGATACGTTTTTTGACAGACGATGTCTTTAAGTTTATCGAAAGAGAGATACGTAGAGGAAACACCTATGAGGGGATCATCATGGATCCCCCTTCTTATGGAAGAGGCCCTAAGGGCGAGGTATGGAAGATTGAAGAGAAACTCACCGATCTGATCTCTTTGGCGAGAAAGATCTTATCCAAAGATTTTTCCTTCTTCCTGATCAATTGTTATACCACCGGTTTTTCAAATATTGCCCTCGAAAATATGTTGAAAATGGAATTTTATGGGCAAAGCCGAAGGATAAGTTCAGGACAGACCCTGCTCCCCGTAAGTGAAGGAGGACTCTTTTTACCCTGCGGCATCTATTGTAGAGTGGAGTGATCCTGTTATTTAAACGAGGGATCTCTTTTTCCTTGCGATCGCGGAGATCATTTTTGTGACAGGTAAAAGAGATCGATCGTAATAAAATTTATAAAGCAGAGTACAGATAGTGAAGAAGGTATTGAAATGAAAAAATTTTTAGTGATCGATAGGGCTGTATTGCCTCAAGTATATGAAAAGGTTCTCGAAGTAAAGGAGCTCGTTCGAATGAACGAAGTCAAGAGCGTATCTTCCGCGATAAGTAAGGTGGGGATCTCCAGAAGCACCTTCTATAAATACAAGGACTTCGTATTTTCCTTGTCCGATTCCTCCGTGACACAAAAGGCTTCCATTCATCTTATGCTAAAGCACGAGAGCGGAGTTTTGGCGGAGATCTTGAAGATCCTTGCGGAGAAGAAAGCAAATGTACTTACCATTAATCAGAACATCCCGATCAACAGGACCGCCGATGTCTCCATTACCTTTGATCTTCAACATATGGATGTCGATATAGACCATCTCTTAAATCAGTTTAGGGAGTTGGAGGGAGTCTTAAATGCGGAACTTCTCGCCTTGGAGTAAAAACAAAATTTTTTTGCGAAGAAATGGTACCGAAAATAAAGGGATTGTCATAAGATCTGTAGAATAATAGATAAAGGGAATAGAAATCTTGCTTGGTTAGGAGATAACATGAACTTTGATAGTCACTTTTTACAGGAAATAAAGGAAAAAAACGATATTGTCGATGTGATCTCCGACTATGTTCAATTAAAAGGCAGCCACGGCAGATTTATCGGATTATGCCCTTTTCACAATGAAAAGACACCTTCTTTTTCCGTGAATGAGACAGGGCAATTCTATAAATGTTTCGGCTGTCAAGCAGGAGGAGATGTCATCAAATTCATTCAGGAGATCGAAAAAGTCGATTTTCCCGAAGCGGTCAAACTCTTAGCCCGCAGAGCGATGATCCCTATTCCTGAAGAGAAGGTCCTTACGCGTAAAGAGATTGAAGAAAGAGAAAAAAAACAGAGGCTGCTCGAGATCAACCTGGAAGCAGCTAAGTTCTATCGAGAAGAACTCTTCAAAAATAATCGTGCAAAAGAATATCTCTCCAAGCGAAAACTCCAGCGAGAGGTTATCCTCCGTTTCGGCCTGGGTTATGCTCCGCTTGGAAATAAACTTCTATTTTTTTTGCAAGAAAAATACAGTAGGGAACTCTTGGTGCAAAGCGGCCTTTTTGTCGTTAAAGAAGGTTCCGAACTTGCGGATAAGTTTAAGAATAGGCTGATGTTCCCCATTTTCAATGAGGGAGGAAAGGTGATCGCTTTCGGTGGGAGAGCTCTTGATGATTCTTTCGGTCCTAAGTATCTGAACTCTCCCGAAACGGTTCTTTTTTCGAAGAAACACAACCTATATGCCTATCAAATCGCAAAGAAACACTTGGAACACAACAGCATTATTTTGTCCGAAGGGTATATGGATACAATCATGTTGCATCAATTCGGCTTTTCCAATACGGTCGCTTCGCTCGGAACAGCTTTCACTGTTGAGCAGGCAGCTCTGTTAAAGAGGAGAAAGGTTCAGCATGTATTTATCGCCTATGATTCCGATAAAGCCGGAAGAAGTGCCACATATAAGGCTATGGATCTGCTTTTTAAAGAAGGGTTGGACCCTTTGGCTGTAATTTTCGCGGATTCGAAGGACCCGGATGATTATTTAAAGAAATTTGGGGTAAAAAAATTTAGAGAGTGTATGGAGAATGCACTTAACATAATCTCTTTTAAGATCTTCGTCTTAAAAGAAACATTTAATTTAGAAAACGAAGTAGATAGGCTCAACTATATAAAAGAAGCGATACAGATACTTAAATCCTATGAAGATAAGGTGCAGAACAGCCATTTGATTATAGAGAGCACTTTGATCGACTTGTCTAAAGAGACCGGATTCTCCATCAAAGCTCTCGGTCAGGAAATGTACGGGAAATATTTCAGTATGAAACAGTTTTCCGGCCTGTCCTTGGAAGCGGATAAGGTCAAAAAACAGGAAGTAAAAGAGATCGACAGAGACAGCCACATATCGAGGAGAGAAAAAAGATTGCTTCGTATCATTGCTCAGGATAGAGATCTTATAGATCGTTATAAGATAGACACCCGGGATTTTTTCGACGAAGAAAATAAAAGGACCTTTGAACTTATGTTATCCGAAAGTTTCTCGGAAAAGACGGTTGGAGAACCTTTAAAACAAAACGAGTCTGAGGAACAGATCGACGAACTTATAAGAAGTATACGTAGAGAAAATATCCGTATGCAAATACGGAAGTTAAAAAAAGAACAAGCTGAAATGTCAAATTCATCCAAGAACAGTTCAAAATATATTGAACTCAGCCTTAAGATAGTAGAGTTACAAAAGCACTTGAGATAAAAGCAATATACCATTGTTTATAGAGGGGAAGTACGAGATGACAATAAATGCGAATGAAAATACCAAGTTGAAAGAGTTGCTGGAAAAAGGCAAGATAAAGGGTAATTTGACTTACGGAGAACTGGCCGATGCATTGGGAAATCTGGAGATGGACAAGGATGATATCGAAAATGCCTACGAAACACTCAACCAGTTGGGGATCGAGCTCGTAGATGAGGTTACCGCTAAGGCGGTTAATACAGAGAATTTTGACGAGCCCGCATTTGAGAAGGACAGCGATATTGAAGATGTCAAAGTCGAAGAAGAAGATTTATCCGTTCCCAAAGGAGTATCGATTGACGATCCCGTCCGTATGTATTTAAAAGAGATCGGAAAGATCGCCCTGTTGTCAGCCGAGGAAGAGATTGAACTTGCCCAGCAGATGGATGAGGGCAGTGAAGTTGCCAAGAAGAAACTTGTGGAAGCTAATCTCAGGCTTGTCGTTTCCATTGCAAAGAGATATGTCGGACGAGGAATGTTGTTTTTGGATCTGATCCAGGAAGGAAACCTCGGTCTGATTAAGGCAGTCGAAAAATTCGATTACAAGAAAGGATTTAAGTTTTCTACCTATGCTACATGGTGGATCAGACAGGCAATCACAAGGGCCATTGCCGATCAGGCAAGGACAATAAGAATTCCTGTTCATATGGTAGAAACCATAAACAAACTCATCCGTGTTCAAAGACAGTTACTACAGGAATTGGGTCGAGATCCAAGACCGGAAGAGTTGTCGGAACATATGGAGATGTCTGTTGAAAAGATTCGAGAAATTCAAAAGATATCTCAGGAGCCGGTCTCTTTGGAAACTCCGATAGGGGAAGAAGAGGACAGCCATTTGGGCGACTTTATCCCCGATGATGACGCTCTGGCTCCGTCGGAAGCTGCTGCATATTCTTTGCTGAAAGAGCAGCTGGAAGAAGTTCTTTCGACCTTGAATGATAGAGAACAGAAGGTTCTAAAGCTTCGGTTCGGACTGGAAGATGGACGAACCAGAACTCTGGAGGAGGTTGGTAAAGAGTTCGATGTGACACGCGAGAGAATTCGCCAGATAGAAGCAAAAGCGCTTAGAAAGTTGAGACATCCGAGTCGTTCAAAAAAACTGAAAGATTATTTGGATTAAGTTTTCGAAATGGAAATACTTGACTTTTAAAGGACAGTTTGCTATATTATTTCTAGCAATAATAGTATAATCAAGGAGTACACCCTTGATTATACTATGTTTATCAAACTTATTATCAGGAGGAACAGTACAAATGAAAAGATTACTCACAGTGGGATTGGTATCGGCAATGATCCTTTCCCTGGCTGTAGGTTGCGGACCAAAAAAAGAAGCGGAAGCACCCGCGACCGAAGCGGAAACACAGACGGAAGAAGCGGCGCAACCTGCTGCGGAAGGAGCTAAAAAGGTAGAAGTGTTATTCTATCAATTTAACGATACGTATCTTTCTATGGTTCGTGAAGAGTTGAAAAAACTTGATGAGGCGGATCCGGAAATTGAATTTTCCTTCCAAGATGCTCAGGGCGATCAAGGAAAACAAAACGATGAAGTGGACGCTACTTTGAGCGGAAACGTGGATGCTTTGCTTGTAAACTTGGTTGACACCGGAGCAGCACAGGTCGTTATCGATAAAGTGAAAGAAACCGAAAAACCTTTGGTGTTCTTTAATAGAGAGCCGGACAATATCGACTCCTACAAGACTTATGACAAGGCGAGGTTTGTAGGTACTCAAATCGAAGAAGCCGGAGTGATGCAAGGAGAACTCGTAAAGGCTTATTGGGAAGCAAACAAAGAAACAGCAGACAGAAACAAAAACGGAAAATTGGATTATGTATTGTTGCACGGCGGACTTGACAATGCTGAGGCAATTGCAAGAAGTGAATACTCCGTAAAAACCGTTATGGATGCCGGAATCGAGGTAAATAAGATCGGAGAGCAGATCGCTCTTTGGGATACAGAGAAAGCAAAACAGGCCATGGATGCTTGGTTGGCAAAAGATGAGGCAAATATTGACGTGGTATTTGCGAACAATGACGGAATGGCGATCGGTGCGATCAACGCTCTGAAAGCGATCGGATACAACGATGCAGATACATCCAAGCATGTAGCGGTATTCGGTGTAGATGCTACTGAAGAGGCTAAAGCGGCGATCGCAGCAGGCTCTATGGACGGAACCGTTATGCAGGATGCTCCGGCTATGGCGAAGGCTATGTATGACCTGGCTAAGAATGCTGCAAACGGAAAAGAGTTTATCGAAGGAACAGACTATTCTTACGATGCTTCAGGAGTTGCAGTGCGTATTCCGTATGCAAAGTATGAACAATAAAAGGTAAATCCGGGACTTTATATTAAAAAGAATCGCACATAGCGTGCGATTCTTTTTGTAAATACCGCATTTTTTGTATTTATAAAGGAGTTACGTATGTCCAATCAGACTTATTTGTTAGAAATGAACGGGATATCCAAGTCGTTTCCGGGAGTCAAGGCTTTGGATAAGGTTCATTTGCATGTAAAACCCCACAGCGTACACGCGCTTATGGGCGAAAACGGTGCGGGCAAATCCACCCTGATGAAGTGTCTATTCGGAATCTACCTTGAAGATGAGGGGGAGATCATCCTCAATGGAAAAAAAGTAAAATTCGAATCTCCAAAAGAAGCCTTAGAGTGCGGAGTGGCGATGGTACATCAAGAATTGAATCAGGTTATGAAACGCTCTGTTGCTGAAAATATGATGCTCGGAAGGTTTCCGAAGAAAAACTTTCTGGTGGACCATAAAGAAATGTACCGTTTTACACAAAAGGCCTTTGATGAACTTGGAATAAAGATCGACCCGAAAAAAAAGACGGAAGATTTGTCGGTTTCGGAAAGGCAGATGCTTGAAATTGCAAAGGCAGTCAGTTATGATGCCAAGATCCTGATCTTGGATGAACCGACTTCATCCCTTACCGACCAGGAGGTCGAAGTTCTATTTCGTATCATCCGTATGTTGAGAGAACGAGGAATGGGAATCGTTTATATTTCTCATAAGATGGAAGAGATCTTACAAATCTCCGACGACATTACCATCTTCCGTGACGGAAAATGGGTCGCTACAGAAAGTTGCAAGGATATGACAACCGATAAGATCATCAATTTGATGGTCGGAAGGGAGTTGACAAACCGTTTTCCTCCAAAGGATAATAAACCGGAAGGAGTGATCCTGGAAGTCAAAAATCTAAGCGGAAAATATGAACCCTGTATCAAAGACATCAGCTTTGATTTGAGGAAGGGAGAGATTCTCGGAGTTGCAGGACTTGTCGGTGCGGGAAGAACAGAATTGCTTGAGACGATGTTCGGAGTTGCTACCAAGAGCAGCGGTAATCTTATTCTTCACGGGAAGGAGATCGATAACTCGACACCGAAGCACTCTATAAAAAACGGATTTGCTCTACTGACAGAGGAACGTCGTGCAACCGGTATCTTCCCGATGATGAATATCGCTTCAAATGCCACGATTGCCAACATTGATAAGTATAAGCAGTTCGGTCTCCTAAACAACAACAGCATCAAAAAAGACACCAAGTGGGTCATCGAATCAATGTCGGTCAAAACTCCTTCACAAAACACTTTGATCCGAACTCTTTCAGGAGGAAATCAGCAGAAGGTCATCATAGGCAGATGGCTTTTGACTGAACCGGAGATCTTATTGCTTGATGAGCCCACCAGAGGGATCGATGTAGGTGCAAAATATGAGATCTATCAGTTGATCATCGATTTGGCCAAAAAAGGTAAGGGAGTCATCATCGTTTCGTCAGAGCTTCCTGAACTGCTTGGAATCTGTGACAGGATCTTGGTCATGTCAAATTACCGATATGCCGGAATAGAAGAAAACAAAAACTTGGATCAGGAAACCATCATGCACTTGGCAACAAAATATTTGTAGGAGGATTATATTATGTCGGAAAACACAATGAGCCGAAAAAAAGTTTCAGACTTGGCTTTAAATTATGCTCTGTATGTTATTCTCGGATTGTTGATTGTATCTATTATTATTTACGATCCGTCTTTTCTATCGATTAGAAACTTTAAGAATATTCTTATGCAAGCTTCAACAAGAGCGATCATGGCTCTTGGAGTTGCAGGCTTGATCGTATTGCAAGGAACGGACCTGTCTGCCGGTAGGGTAATGGGTCTGTCCGCAGCCATCGCAGCCTCTCTCCTTCAGTCGACCGATTTTGCGGCAAGAATGTACCCCGAACTTGGAGATATTGGATTGTTTCTCCCTTTTCTCGCTGCTATAGCTGTGGGAGCAATCTTCGGTATCGTAAATGGATTGGGGGTTGCTTTTTTGAAAATACACGCCTTTATTGTGACCTTGGGTACACAGTTGATCGCCTTCGGATTGATAAACCTCTACATCAACAGTCAGCAGTTTGGAGCACAGCCCTTGGGAACTCTAAACCCGGAATATGTAAAGTTTGCAACAGGTTCCTTCCTGGGTGTTCCCAATCTTATTTTATATCTGGTGATCACCGCTATGATCATGTGGGTTATCTGGAACAAAACAACTTTAGGGAAGAATATGTTTGCGATCGGAGGAAATCCCGAAGCAGCTGCCGTATCGGGAATAAACCTTGTAAAAAACATTATGATCATCTATTTGATCTCGGGAGTTTTGTATGGTTTTTCCGGTTATTTGGAGGGGGCTCGTTTGGGTTCGGTAAATCCGAATACCGGATTCTCCTATGAGCTTGATGCCATTTCCGCCTGTGTGGTAGGAGGAGTTTCGTTTGCCGGAGGAGTAGGTACGATCCCGGGAGTATTGATAGGAGCTGTGATCCTTCAATTTATCAACTACGGATTGAACTATATCAAGGTCGATCCCAATATTCAATATCTTGTAAGAGGTCTGATCATCATTATTGCGGTAGCAATCGATGCAAGAAAATACATCTCCAAGAAGTAGGAGGATGGACTATGACCGAGAGCTTTCACTTAAATCAGGAGGCCTACATTCTCGAAAACGACAAACTTAAGGTCTGTGTTCTGAAGAATTTTGGCGCTAAGATCGCTTCCATCACACATAAAAAGACAGACTTTGAGTTTCTCTTTCAGCCCTCTTTGAAGAAGTACCGACTACCCGTGCCCAATGGAGGCTTTGCAGATTTTGACACCTCGGGCTTGGATGATACGATCCCTACAATCGATGCCTGCAGTTATCCCGGTACGACTTGGCTTCTTCCTGACCACGGAGATGTATGGTCGAGAAGATGGGAATTTTCCCTTAGAGGACCTCTATTGAAGGCAAGTATAAATCTTGCTTCTGTTCCCCTTCTATTCGAGAGGGATATGGAGCTTAGAGACAACAGATTGGTACTCTCGTACTCTCTTACAAACAACACCAACAAAGCTTATCATTATTTGTGGGCCTTGCACGGCTTAAACCGTGTGGAAGAAGATACAAAACTTCTCTTTCTGAAAAGAGAAGAAGAAATTATAAATGTAAAAGACGATAGGATCTTTGACTTTGATTGGAGGGACCTATCCGAATTTTCGGATAAGTCTTCCTATAAATTTTATATATCAAAGGAGCTATCTACCGATAAAGTAGGTCTCTATTATCCGAACAAGCAGCTTTCTTACATCATTCACTTTGATCCGTCCGAACTTCCTTATCTTGGAATATGGTTTACAAAGGGAGGATTTAAAGGAGAGTATAACTGTGCTTTGGAGCCTTGTAACGGCTTCTACGATTCTCTGGAGCGCTGTGTTGAAAATGGGAAGTCTGCATTTATTGAAGCCTTTTCTACAAAGACATGGACAGTAGAGATAGAAATAAGAGATGATATAGAAGGAGATTGTTAGTATGGCAGAACTTAGATGGAATCCCTTGTTGAAGGACTGGACAATCGTTGCGGGGCACAGACAGAACAGACCGGATATGCCCAAGGACTACTGTCCCTTTTGTCCCGGTTCGGGAAAAGTCCCTGAAGCATATGATGTTCATAAGTACGACAATGATTTTCCGGCCCTATCTCAAGATCCTCCGTTTCCTTACTCGGAAGATTCCGCACTCTATAAGACGAAAACAGCTTACGGAAAATGCGAGGTCATCCTGTATTCTCCCGAGCACCATGCCTCGATCTGTGAACTTTCGACAGAACATATCAAAAAACTGGTTGACTTATGGCAAGAGCGATATGAAGAACTTTCCAAGGATGAGAAGATCAAATATATTTTTACCTTTGAAAACAGGGGGGCCGAAGTAGGGGTAACTATGCCTCATCCCCATGGACAGATCTACGGCTACTCTTATCTTCCCTTAAAGTTACAAAAAGAACTGCAAAATAGCAAAGAATTTTATGAAGAACACAAAAAAAATCTCTTTGACGAGATGAACAAAGAAGAGAAGAGGAGCGGTAAGAGGGTGATTTTTGAAAACGAAGATTTTCTGGTATACCTTCCCTTTTTTACCGATTATCCCTATGGGGTGTATATCGTATCCAAGTCGGATCTCGGGAGCTTTTCGGACTTTTCCGAATCGCAAAAGAAAGTTTTTTCCGAAACCTTGAAGAAGGTAACGGGAATGTTTGACAGTTTGTTTGACAAAAAATTTCCGTATATGATGGGGATCTATCAGGTTCCGGTCAACTCCGAAGCCTATAAGGATGCAAAGGACTACTACCGTTTCCATATCAAATTTTATCCTCCAATGAGAGGTGAGAAGAGCATCAAATACAATGCTTCTTCCGAAACGGGAGCTTGGGCAAATGCGAACCCCAGAGTTGTAGAGGAGACCGCAGTCGAATTGCGGGAAGCCTTAAATAAATTTTTGGAAAGTGGTAAATGATGAATATACAAGACTTAGAAAAGCAATTTAAGAGGGAGTTTGACCAAGTCGACACAAAAACCTTTTTTTCTCCCAGCCGAATCAACATTATTGGAGAACATATCGATTATAACGGGGGAAGTGTTTTTCCCTGTGCAATTGAGATCGGTACCTATGCAATTGCCGCTAAAAGAGATGACAATATCATATCCCTGATATCCACGAACTTTTCTCATAGAGACTCTTTTGAAATACAGTCCGATCTCATATATTGTGAGGACAAACAATGGGTCAACTATCCCATGGGAATGGTTTGGTCCATGATGAAAAGAGGATTTAAGGTAGGGGGCTTAAACATTTTGATCTCCGGGAACATCCCGAACGGAGCAGGACTATCATCTTCCGCATCCTTGGAACTTTTGATCGGAGAGATCATCAATGTACTTTATAATGACGGAAATATTGACAAGATGGATCTCGTACTGGCAGGGAAGGAGATGGAGAATGATTTTATAGGTGTACACTCGGGCGTTATGGACCAATTTGTCATCGGGATGGGCAAAAAAGACAATGCTATTCTGCTTGATACCGAGACTCTCTCTTATGGTTACGTCCCCTTGAAACTGGACGGATATCGTTTTGTTATTATGAATACGAGAAAGAGAAGAGAATTGAAGGATTCCAAATACAATGAACGTAGGCAGGAATGTGAGAGGGCAAAAGAACTGCTTTCCTCTTTGAGACCTTTAAACCACCTTTGTGAATTGGACGAAGATGAATTTGACAGCCTTTCTTATGTATTGACAGGAACCTTGCTCAGGCGTGCAAGGCATGTTGTAACCGAGAACACAAGAGTGAAAGCGGTGATAAATGCTATCGAAAATAAAGACATGCCCGAACTGGGCAGGTTGTTGAATGCTTCACACCATTCCCTAAAGGAAGATTTCGAAGTTACGGGAATCGAGCTTGACACTCTGGTATCTCTTGCGCAAATACAACAAGGTTGTTTAGGTGCCAGAATGACCGGTGCAGGCTTTGGAGGCTGTGCCATCGCCTTAGTCAAGAACGAAGAAGTGGAAGACTTTATTTCATCTGTTTCAAAGGCCTATGCCGAAAAAATCGGGTATGAAGGTGAATTCTTCGTCTCCGGTATCGATGACGGTGTGCGTGAATTGTAGGACTCTATAAGCTCAAAAAACTCTGATTCTATCAGAGTTTTTTGTTAGAGAAATGTCGTACGAGAGTATAACGTGCTTTTATACTATTATCTTTTTGAATTTTTCTATTACAACATTTCCCCATCTGCTGTCGTCCAGGCAAAAAAAGATCTGTTGAAGGCACAAAAATTCGTCTTCAACAGATGGAAAAAAGTCTTATTTTTTGAGGTATTCGATTAGGTCATGTTCCTGTTTCAGTTCTGTAAGAAGAAGCAGATCTCGCACGATCGTGTTTCTCAAGTACTGAAATTCATCTACCTTGGTATGTTCAAAGGAGTATTGGAGAGAATCTAAGATAACAAGCAAATCATTTTTCGAGATATTTTCAATTGATATTTTATCAAAATTTTCCATCACTTCACCTCACCTTATAATGTACTCAAGCTTAATACATAGTTTTCGAATACCAAGTTCGATAAAATTGTAGAATTGATAGCACTTACCGTGCTTAGTGCAAAGTCAATATCCGTTTGAAAACCCATTTCGCGATTGTCATACTCAAAAAGCCTCTCCTCTATAAAGGGAAAAATTCCTTCCAAGGGAAGAGTTTTGGAATAAGCATCTTCATTGTCTGAAAAAGAGTAGGAGGTGTTCAAATAGCGATGCAGGTCTTTTTCATAACCGAGATGTTCAACCAAGTGAGAGGAATAGTAGTCTCTATCAAAATGGGGCCTACAAAAATAATCACAGATATAGTGATTGATAATGCCCAGCTTTTCCGAAAGTTTTGCTAAGGAAAGGAAGTTTCCGTTGCAATTGTATTCATACAAGTCTTTAATTAACGAGTAGATAAAATCATGGTTACTCTGCTTATAGTGTTTCACTGTCGGAAATACAAACGGAAAATCGGGTTCAATGTTCCCTAAAACAAAAGATTGTTTGTTCAATTGGATATTCATATTTCTTTGGATTCCATCCAAAAAATACAAAGCAAATTTCGCGTGAGATTGAATTAACACCGCTACCTCCTGATATGGCAAAAAACTATTTAACTCTCACATTGTACTATACAAAACCTTAGAATGCAATAATAAGATGGTGTGGGCTTCATTTATCATAGCAATAGAAGCTCGCTATTTACAAGATGAGATACATTACAAAGACCCTTTTCTTTTTGGAAAATATATTTTCCGCACTCCGAAACAAAAGTCTCTTTTACACTGATACCCCGTTAAACAGAAGAAATTCAATCAATGTCAATAATATTTTCCTTATCGGAAGATGCTTCCACATCAATAACGGATAAACTTAAAGAAACAAGAATTTGGCAATCACACTGTTTCCAAGGAAAGCAACGCCCTGTCGATTTCGCAACCAAGACAATTTGTTTTCTATGGAATACAAATTGCTCATATCAACAGCGTAAAGGAAAAAAGCTCTCGCACATTTTTTGAATGATACGATACTGTCCTAAAAGAATCGTTTCTCCGTCAAGATATGATCGGCCTTCATATCGTAGGGATCAAGAGGGATCTTCTCATACAATTGTTCTTCAAAGGCAAGAGCGAGGGTAGTCGCGGAAGAAGACAAAGTAGTAACAAACCGATCGTAATATCCCCCTCCATAACCCATTCGGTGTTTCTCGAGGTCGAAGGCCAAGCCCGGAACAAGGACCAAGTCGATCAACTGAGAGGAAACAATTCTATCCTTATCAAAATATGGAGATAGGATCCCGTAGCTGTCTTTTTGCAACTGCTTTTTCGGATCATCCACCTTGCAACAGAGCAGTTTTTTCTCGTCTGTCAAAGTAATGGGAGCATATACGAATTTTCCTTGCTCCAACGCATAGTCCAGGATCTTCCAAGTATTTACTTCCGAGCGAAAACTTAAATAAATAAAGAGGTTCTCTGATTTCTGAAACAACGGGAGTTTGATCAACTGTTCAAAAATCAGATTTGATTTTTCCAAGCGAAGTTTTTCATTCATGGCATCTCTGTTTTTTCGAGCCATACTTCGAAATGTCCTTTTATCCATAAAATTATCCATCCTTGCTGAACTGTTTAACCCATATTCGATCTGTTCACATAACAAATCCGATAAAGCATTTGCCTTCAGAGAATCCAAAGGTTTGATCCTTGATGATTAATATCATTTTACAACGTTTCCGACAGATTGGCAATTTAAATTTTTGAAATCTCAACACTTTTAACACATTGAAACATTCCATAATTTCATGTATAATGGTAGAAACTTTTAATACAGGGTATATTGAGGTCTATATGATTATTTTTGAAAATGTTTCAAAATCTTACTTTAAAAATGCTCCTCCCGCTTTAACCGATGTCAATTTTGAAATTGAAGAAGGAGAGTTTGTTTTTTTGATCGGGAAATCCGGAGCCGGCAAGTCTACGATCGTAAAATTACTTATGAAGGAGATTGATGCTTCCAAAGGAGAGATCATTGTTTTGGATCATTCTTTGAGAGAATTATCCCTTAGAGAAATCCCTATGTATCGCCGACATATCGGTATCGTCTTTCAGGAGTTCAGATTGTTTCAAAACAAAACCGTATATGAAAATCTGGAATTTGCTCTTGAGATCACAGGTACGCCATATCAAAAAAGAAGAGAAAGGATTTTATACGCCTTGTCTTCGGTAAATCTGAGAGGCAAAGAAAAATTTTATCCTCATCAACTTTCCGGAGGGGAGCAACAGAGGGTCGCGATAGCCAGAGCCCTCATAAACAAACCTTCAATCATCATTGCGGATGAACCCACCGGAAATCTTGATCCTGAGAGTGCAAGAGAGGTCATGCAATTGCTGTTTGATCTGAGTTTAAAGAAGATCACGGTCATCGTTGCAACACATGCACAAAAGATCGTCGACGAAATGGATCAAAGGACTATTGAGTTCAAAAATGGAAGAGTGGTAAGAGATGAACCCGGAAGGAGAGGAATTCTATGGTAAGGATATTTTTTACAAATATTCTAAAAGCATGGAAGAACATCCTTCGCAATTTCAGTATTTCTCTTGCATCCATCATCTCTATCGCCCTATCCCTGTTCATTTTTGGGATCATCTTTTGTATCATCGTAAACATAAACCATATGGCCCATCTTGTCGAAGAGAGATACGATGCCATGCAGGTGTTTATATCAACCGACTCCGCCGGTGAAGCTCAAGAGGAGATCGTCGTCTATCTCAATGAAAGTAAACGCATCAAGGGCTATTCCTTTAAGTCTTCCGAGCAGGCTATGAAGGAATTTAGGAGTAGGATGCAAGATAACGATTACTTATTTGAAGGGCTTCCCAACTTCTTGGAAGATTCTTATGTTGTCCATCTCTTGAATCCTGAAGATGCCAAGGAAGTTTCTGCGGAATTAAAGACTTTATCTGCAGTAAGTGATATCGTGTATTATCAAGAGATCTTAGATAAGTTGCTTTTAATCTCCAATGCGGTATCACGATTCGGCTTTTTTCTGACGTTATTTTTAATGACAATCTCCTTCTTCATCATCTCTTCAACGATTAAGATTGCCTTCTTTTCATATCGGGAAGAAGTCTTTATCATGAGATGCTTGGGAGCGACAAACTGGTTTATTCGCGGACCCTTTTTCACAGAAGGGATTCTCTTAGGGATATCAGGGGCCTTTCTTTCATGGATTCTCCTTATACAGGGATATGCTTTTCTACAGACTTCCCTAGTGGGAGATAATATCCTGTTGGCTTCCTACTTTATCCCCGCAAAAGATTTGGCCGTACCGATAATGAGAACATTTTTGTTGATCGGTGGCGGAGTTGGGGCAGTATCAAGCCTGTTTTCTCTAAGAAGATATTTAAAGGTGTGATTTTACAGATGAAATATTCAGTTACTCTTTTTTTCTTTATTTTTTTGATGATGACTCATCCTATCTTTGCAACTACGGATTTTGATGGCAGAAGTATTCAGGAACTTCAGAAAAATAAGAACGATATCCAAATAGAGATCGATGGAAAAAAGAAGTATCTTTACGAAATTGAAAAAGACCTGAACGAATTGGATAGGGATATCCTCGAACTCGAAACTTCTATTCGAAAAAATGAAGCTGAAATAAAAGTCTTAGATAAGAGCATCTTAAAAACTCAAGATGAGATGGATGAACTGAATCGACAAATCTCCGAAAATCAGCAGAGGCTTGGGAAACGCATGAGGGCGATGTACAAAAATTCACAGTTGGGCTATTTGGAAATCATCCTTTCTTCAAAAAATATTTCGGAGCTGATAAACAACCTTGTCATTTCAAAAAAAATCATAGATTACGACAAAAAAATTTTTCGGAGTTTAGAGACCGATAGTGCTTCACTTCTGGAAGTTCACAGAGCTCGCGAAGAAAAAGTTGTAAAAAGACATGAGAAAAAGTTGAAATTGCTCGATGAGAAGTTCGACTTGGAGCAGGAAAGAGCTTTTCAAAAAGAACTGGAATACCGGGTTGACGAGGAGCTTGCTAAATTATATGTTGAAATGGACATTTTAGAGAAGGAAGCTGATCATCTCAAAGATAAGATCCTGCTTCTTCAACAACAGGGAGATGGGGGATATAAGGGTTACTATGAGAACACAACCTTCACTCCCGCCATAAACTCAATCCGGTGGCCTCTTGAAGTCAAGGGTAGACTTACTTCCGGTTACGGATACAGGACACATCCCATTTTGAATCGGGTAATGTTTCACTCCGGGATTGATATTGCCGCTCCCGAGGGAACTTCTGTCCTTGCAGCCGGCGATGGACTTGTTCTTTTTTCCGGAATTCAAGGAAGTTATGGGAATGTGATCTTTGTCGCACATAGCGAAGAACTGGTCACCATCTATGCACATAATTCCAAAAATATGGTGTCTGCAGGTCAGTGGGTAAGTTCCGGAGAAAAGATAGCGGAACTGGGTTCGACAGGACGTTCCACAGGACCTCATTTACATTTTGAGGTCAGAGTTTTTGGGGAAACAACGGATCCGATGAGATTCTTTCAATAGATCACGAAATATAATGAGGAGAGATGATAGATGAAATTTTCTAAGATCAAGTTATTGGTTTACAGTACGACCCTCGTTTTGGTAACGAGTTTGGTAACAACGAATGTGGTATCGCAAAGGTATGAAGCCTTAATAAAAGACAGTTTGAAATATGAAAAACTTATGTATTTGGAAAAGGAGATCGAACAGAACTTCTATCAAGATGTTAACAGCGAAGATCTCTTCTTGGGCATGCAAAGAGGTCTTTTCTTAGGGTTAAACGATCCTTATTCAGAGTACTTTACAAAAGAAGAACTCGATGAACTCTCCGAACAGACCACCGGAGAACTCATTGGGATAGGGGTCATTGTAGGAATCAAAGATGAGAACATTGTAGTCATTTCACCCTTAAAAGATTCTCCCGCGGATCGAGTCGGTATCAAACCCGGAGACATTATAAGTAAGGTCAATGACCAAGCCTATAATGCAAGCCAGCTTTCTGAGGCGATAAAAGAGATCAAGGTGCCCCTTTCTCAAAAAAAATCCTCTCTATTGGGTAAACCGGACTATGGAACCGTTAAAATCGAAGTTTTGAGAGAGAAAGAGCCTATCGTTCTGGAGATCGAAAGAGAAGAGATACCCTTACACACTGTTGAGCACAAGATGATCGATGAGCTGGGTTATATTCAAATCACACAATTTGCCGAAGGGACAGCAAGAGATTTCAAGGTAGCGTTGAAAGAGTTGAGAAATCAAGAAATAAAAGGTCTGATCATCGACTTGAGAAACAATCCGGGTGGTCTTCTTGATCAGGTGCAGGAAGTTGCTGACAGCATTATGGGAGAGGCGACCATTGTCTATACCCAAGATAGGAAAGGGAAAAAAGAATATATCAAGTCAAAGGACGGAGGTCAACTGGATATTCCTTTAGTCGTGTTGATCAATGGAGGATCAGCTTCCGCTTCAGAAGTTTTGTCCGGTGCTGTTCGTGATAACGAAGTAGGCACTTTGGTCGGAGAGACCACCTTTGGAAAAGCCTTGGTACAGTCCGTGAGATTATTGAGTGACGGCTCCGGTTACAAACTCACCACCCAACAATACTTTACTCCTAAGGGCGAAAACATCAATCATAAAGGGATCAAGCCGGATATCGAAATTGCCTTGGATGAGGAAAAATTTCTCTCAAAACAAGTAGACAACCAACTAGAAAAGGCAAAAGAGATTTTACGCGGAGATAAATGATGCTGCATAGCCTTTTTCATTTAAACCTTTAAACAAAAAAGAAGGAAGAGCCGGAACAAATGTTCTTTAACTCTATACTTCTTTTTTTGTTTGTGATAAAATATAGGTCGGTAAAATTACAGTATTAATACTGTTATCGATTTGAAATGTCGGGAATACAAAATATATTATTATCGAAAAACAGTTTGAAAGATCGCAGTGCAAGGTTAATTTTAAGAGATCATTGTATAAACTTTGTAAAAAGGGATATCTATGATTTTGAAAGTTCTTTGTACAATGATGCGAGAATAAGCAACAGCATAGCGGGATCCGTTAAGGAAATATCGCATAATTCGAAAAATCATTACAAAATCAATCTTAATATGAAGAATAAAGTTCTCGAACATGCTGATATAACGGTTTTTCATTCTTTATAAAACCAAAGAAAAATCAAGGATTTGACCTTGTTCGGCATTTCCTTAATTTCCATTACTTTCTTATCATTTATCGAAGTCAAAGTCCGGAAAGAGCAAAGAAACATAGACAGGTATTATCGATCCTAACTCCTAATCAGTACTCGGAAACAATATCAAACCCGACAAACTTTTGATACCTTTGTGGGAGGGAATAGAAAACGGATAAAATAACAGGACTGAAAAATTTGAAAGATCCGATCCCATCTTCATCCTTCTACGTCTTTGGACTCGCCTATATAGAATTTGTTAAGATATAAAAAATATTTTTTAAAGAGGTGTAGAGATGAACCGATTTAAATTAAGTACGGAGTTTAGACCAACAGGAGATCAGCCTCAGGCGATCGAAGACATGGTTACATCCATAGAAAAGGATCAAAAATTTCAGACCCTATTAGGTGTAACGGGTTCGGGAAAAACGTTCACGATGGCAAACATTATCGAACGTACTCAAAAGCCGACCTTGGTCATTGCTCACAACAAAACCTTAGCGGCGCAATTATACTCCGAATTCAAAGAATTTTTTCCTGAAAACGCAGTCGAATACTTCGTCTCCTATTATGATTATTACCAACCGGAGGCCTATGTTCCCAGCTCCGACACCTATATCGAGAAGGACTCCAGCATCAACGATGAGATTGATAAGATGAGACACAGCGCTACGGCAGCAGTCATAGAACGAAGAGATGTCGTTATCATCGCTTCGGTTTCCTGTATCTACGGTTTGGGGGACCCCGATGACTACAAATATATGATGGTTTCGTTGCGTCCCGGTATGATTAGAGATAGGGATGATGTAATAAGACAGTTGGTAGAGATCCATTACGAACGCAATGACATCAATTTCGTGCGTGGAACCTTCCGTGTTCGAGGAGACATCCTGGAAATTATGCCGGCAAACACCGATATCAAAGGACTTCGAGTAGAGTTCTTCGGGGATGAGATCGATCGAATCGTGGAGGTGGATCATCTTACGGGAGAAGTATTGGGAGAATTGCGTCACGCTTCCATATTTCCGGCATCCCACTATGTTACCACCAAAGAAAAACTGGAAAAGGCGATCACTTCCATCGAAAAAGAACTCGAGGAGCAAATCTCCTATTTTAAAGAAAACGATATGCTTTTAGAAGCCCAAAGAATCGAACAAAGGACTCGTTACGACATCGAAATGCTTCGAGAAATAGGAACCTGTAAAGGAATTGAAAATTATTCCCGTCATTTGACCGGAAGAAAAGCGGGAGAAAGAGCCTTTACTCTGATGGACTTTTTTCCGGATGATTATCTTATCATCATAGACGAGTCTCATGTCACTATTCCACAGCTGAACGCAATGTATGCAGGAGATAAATCAAGGAAGGATTCTCTTATCCAATACGGATTTCGACTCCCTTCGGCAGCAGACAACAGACCCTTGAAATTTGAAGAGTTTGAAGTCGTCTCAAACCAGATTTTATTTGTATCGGCTACCCCGGGAAAATATGAAATCGCTCATTCCTCGGCCTTTGGAGAACAGATCATAAGACCCACGGGACTTTTGGATCCTATCATAGAGGTAAGACCGATAGAGGGACAAATCGATGATCTTCTCTATGAGATCAACGAACGAATACAAAAGAACGAACGTGTCCTGGTAACGACGCTTACAAAAAAGATGGCGGAGAGTTTGACCGACTACTTGAAAGAGGCTGGGGTCTTGGTGGAATATCTTCACTCCGACGTGGAGACCCTCGAAAGGATTCGTTTGGTCCGTAGCCTGCGCTTGGGAGAATTTCATGTTCTGGTAGGAATCAACCTCTTACGTGAAGGTTTGGACATCCCGGAAGTTTCGTTGGTTGCTATTCTCGATGCGGACAAAGAAGGCTTCTTACGCTCCGAGACATCTTTGATACAGACCATAGGGAGGGCCGCAAGAAATGCCGACGGAAAAGTCATTATGTATGCGGATAATATCACCCGTTCGATGGCGGTATCGATAGAGGAGACCAAGAGACGAAGAGAGATCCAACATCAGTACAACATTGAAAACTCCATCGTACCTCAAACAATTATAAAACCGATACACGATGAGATTTCGATGATGGTCGCTCAAAGCGAAGAAACGTACTCCGTAAGGGATACCATCTCGAGGGAGGAGGCAGCTGAAAAAATAGATCAGCTCAAAGAAGAAATGTTCAAAGCTTCAGATAATCTCGACTTTGAACGCGCTGCGATACTCAGGGATGCCATTATGGAGTTGGAAAAGAAATTTGGTAAAAAATAGGAGAGAAAACATTGAATAGCAAAAAAGACAAGATCATCATAAAAGGAGCAAGGGAAAACAATCTGAAAAATATCGACATCAGCCTTCCTCGAAACAAATTCATCGTATTTACAGGATTGTCCGGATCGGGAAAATCCTCTCTTGCCTTCGATACGATTTATGCGGAAGGGCAGAGAAGGTATGTGGAGAGTCTCTCTTCTTACGCAAGACAGTTTTTAGGACAGATGGATAAGCCCAATGTGGAATATATAGAAGGACTGTCCCCGGCGATCTCCATCGATCAGAAGACAACTTCTCACAATCCCCGCTCCACCGTAGGAACGGTGACGGAGATCTACGACTATCTTCGTCTTCTCTATGCCAACATAGGAATCGCTCACTGCCCGGTGTGTAAGAAGGAGATCAAAAGTATGACGATCCAGGAGATCGTGGATAAAATTATGGAGTTTCCCGAAGGAAGCAGACTTCAACTGATCTCCCCCGTCGTACGAAGCAAGAAGGGAAGACATGAGAAGGTCTTACAGGCAATAAAGAAGGAAGGGTTCGTCCGAATCCGAATTAACGGAGAGATCAAGGATATCTCCGACGAGATCGATCTGGACAAAAATAAAAAAAATTCCATCGATGTCGTTGTCGACCGTATCGTAATAAAATCAAATATCGAAAAAAGGCTTGCGGATTCGATCGAGATCGCCGTTAAAATGTCGGACGGCCTGGTGAGCGTAGATACTATGGACGGAAACGAAAAGCTGTTTTCTACAAACTTTTCCTGTCCTGACCACGAAGTTACGATAGAGGAGATCTCCCCGAGAATGTTCTCCTTCAACGCTCCCTATGGCGCCTGCGAAACTTGTAACGGACTGGGTTATATGAACAGAGTGGATGCTAAACTCGTAGTTCCCGATCCGAGCAGATCTCTCTCGGAAGGAGCTGTCGAAGCATGGAACAGCTCGGATAAGAACGGAAATGAAGGCTATTATATGATGATGATCCGGACCTTGGCGCAGAACAACAAGGTCTCTATGGATATACCCTTCGAACAGCTTCCAAAGGACTTTGTTCAAAAGCTTCTATACGGAAGCGATGAGCTTTTGACCTTCAAATTTGAAAGCCAATTTGCCGACGGGGTGCGAACCTACAATGCAAAGTTCGAAGGTGTGATCCCGAACTTGGAAAGAAGGCTTAGGGAGACTTCTTCCGACTATGTGCGCGAAAAACTCAACAAATATGTTATCGAAAGCAAATGCCCCTCTTGCAATGGCCACAGGTTGAAAAAAGAAGTCCTCTCCATTACAGTCGGAGGGAAAAACATATCCGAGATGACGGATATGTCCGTATCCAAGCTCCTGGACTTTGTAAACTCCTTGGAACTGACAGAAAAAGAAAAATTTATTTCGGAAGAGATCTTAAAGGAAGTAAGAAACAGGCTTACCTTTCTCTTGGACGTGGGAT
Organism: Filifactor villosus; assembly: GCF_042652965.1. Lineage (NCBI taxonomy): Bacteria > Bacillati > Bacillota > Clostridia > Peptostreptococcales > Filifactoraceae > Filifactor > Filifactor villosus. The sequence continues at coordinate 161,077 of NZ_JBHSHL010000014.1, read as the reverse complement.
TGGAGTATCTGACTCTATCTCGAAAAGCATCCACCCTGTCCGGAGGAGAATCTCAGAGGATTCGTCTGGCGACACAGATAGGATCGGCCCTCGTAGGTGTTTTGTATGTGCTTGATGAACCGAGTATCGGTCTGCATCAGAAGGACAATGATCGACTGATAAAAACCCTGCGAAATTTGACGGACATCGGAAATACTCTCATAGTCGTAGAGCATGATGAAGATACCATGTATGCGGCTGACGAGATCGTCGACATCGGACCCGGTGCAGGGATCCACGGAGGAGAAATCATAGCTCAGGGGAGTATCAATGTGATAAAAAAATGTAAGCACTCAATCACAGGCCAGTATTTAAGCGGAAAAAAATACATTTCTCTACCGGATAAGAGAAGAACTGTCACGGAAGATCACCATCTTCATATCAGGGGAGCAAGAGAAAACAATCTCAAGGACATCGATGTGTCGATCCCCCTATCAGTGATGAATGTCGTAACCGGAGTTTCGGGGAGCGGAAAAAGCTCCTTAATCAATCAGATCCTTTACAAGGCGGTAGCAGCAAAAATCAACAGGACTAAAGAGAAACCCGGAGAATTTACTTCTATTGAAGGTATGGAACAAATCGACAAGGTCGTCAACATCGATCAATCTCCGATCGGCAGAACTCCCAGATCCAATCCCGCAACCTATACGGGCGTTTTCGACTTTATCCGAGACATCTTTGCCGAGACCTTAGAGGCGAAGGCGAGAGGATACAAAAAAGGACGATTCAGCTTCAATGTCAAAGGGGGAAGATGCGAAGCCTGCAACGGAGACGGTATCATTAAGATCGAAATGCACTTTCTTCCCGATGTCTATGTACCCTGTGAAGTATGTAAGGCAAAACGCTACAACAGGGAGACCCTTCAAATCCTATATAAGGGAAAATCCATCTCCGATGTCTTGGAGATGAACGTGGAGGAAGCTTATTCCTTCTTTGAAAATATTCCTAAAATCAAGAAAAAACTGGAAACTCTGCTGGAAGTCGGTCTGGGATATATCAAGTTGGGACAGCCCTCCACCGAATTATCCGGCGGAGAGGCTCAAAGGATCAAATTGGCGGCGGAACTCAGCAAGAAGGGAACGGGAAACACCCTCTACATCCTCGATGAGCCTACTACGGGTCTTCATATCGCTGATGTAGACAAACTGATCCACGTTCTCCAAAAACTCGTCGACAACGGAAACACCGTTGTAGTAATCGAGCACAACCTGGATGTGATCAAAATTGCCGACAACATCATCGACTTAGGGCCCGATGGAGGAGATAAAGGAGGAGAGATCATCTTCACAGGTACCCCGGAAGAAATATTAAAGTGCAAACGTTCTTATACAGGTCAGTATTTAAAAAAACATTTGAAGAGATAGGAAATGGAAATGAAGATCGATTCTATTCTTAAAAAAAGAGGGCTTTATCTGATCTCTTTCGAAGAAGGGAAGGAGCTGACCGTTTCGGAAGAGCTGTTGTTTGCCCTCGGTTGGAAGAAGGGTAGGGAAGTGGTTTTGGATGAAAGGCTCTTTGAAAAACTGGAACAGGATAAGTATCAACAGTGTTTTCATATAGCTCTTCGAAAGTTGGATTACTCCGCCCTATCTTCCAAACAATTGGAACAACGTTTAAAGAAGGAAGGTTTTTGCAGCAAGCATATCACCTATGTCATCGAAAAACTGAAGAGGATGAAACTGATAGATGATGACCTTCTTTCCAAGCACATTATCGAGTCCTGTCTATCCAAGGGTTTTTCGAAGGAGAAGATCAGGATGAAACTGTACTCCAAAGGCCTGTACAATGAGGAAGAGCAGATTCTTTCACAATATGTACCGCGAGATAGAGAAGAGGACAATGCCTATGCTGTGGCAAAGAAAAAATATAAGTCCCTTTCAACACTCCCTCCTATCGAAATAAAAAAGAAATTATATTCGACTTTAAGTTATCGAGGTTTCCGTTATGACTCGGTCAAAACCGCGGTAGAAAGGCTATTATCTGAAGAAAATTTTGATATTACCGATGAATAGTTCCCCTTGTTGTGATATAATAAGTAGGTTTTCACGGAATATGTTATAGAAAAGGGGTTATACTTTGAAAAAAGAAATTATACGCAATGTTGCAATTATAGCCCATGTAGATCATGGAAAAACGACCTTGGTCGATGCCCTGTTAAAACAGAGCGGGGTATTCAGACAAAACCAAGAGGTCGAAGATAGGGTAATGGATTCCAACGACTTGGAAAGAGAGCGGGGGATCACCATCTTATCCAAGAATACCGCAGTCCATTACAAAGATTACAAGATCAATATCATCGATACCCCGGGACATGCCGATTTCGGCGGAGAAGTAGAACGGATCTTAAAGATGGTGGACGGAGTCGTATTGGTCGTAGACGCATTTGAAGGCCCCATGCCTCAAACAAAGTTCGTTTTGAAAAAAGCTCTGGAGCTTAAACTTCCTTCCGTCATTTGTGTAAACAAGGTAGACAGACCCGAAGCGAGACTGACGGAAGTCGTGGACGAAGTCTTGGACTTATTTATCGAGTTGGATGCAAATGAAGAACAGTTGGATTCTCCCTTTATTTTTGCTTCCGCAAAAAATGGGATCTCAGGAAGACAACATGATGCCTTGGAAGAGTCCATGCAGAGTTTGTTCGAAACAATCATCCAAAACATACCTTGTCCGAGCGGAGATGAAGACGGTTACAGTAAGGTTTTGATCTCCACCATCGATTACAACGAATATGTAGGCAGAATCGGAATCGGCAAGGTAGAAAGCGGTACTATTTCGGTCGGCGATGAAATGTGGGTAACGAACTACGAGCAAAAGGACAAGTCTTATAAAGTCCGTATAGGAAAACTCTATGAATACGATGGTCTGAAACGTGTGGAAGTGTCCTCTTCAGGAACGGGAAGCATCGTAGCAATATCGGGAATAGAACAAATTGAGATCGGAGATACGATCACGACCGCTGATGACAAGACTCCTCTTCCCTTTGTCAAGATCTCCGAACCTACACTTGTCATGACTTTTTCCGTAAATAACGGACCTTTTGCAGGTCAGGAAGGAAAGTTCGTGACCTCTCGTCAGATCCGCGACAGACTGATGAAGGAGCTGAATACCAACGTATCTCTAAAGGTAGAGGATACTCAATCCGCGGATTCTTTCAGAGTTTCGGGAAGAGGAGAACTCCATCTTTCCATCTTGATGGAGCAGATGAGAAGAGAAGGCTACGAGATTATGGTCTCCAAGCCGGAAGTCCTTATGAAGGAAGATGAGAATGGCAAGGTGATGGAACCCATGGAGAGGGCTATCATCGATGTTCCGGAAGAATTTATGGGAGCTGTCATTGAAAAACTGGGAGCTCGAAAAGGTGAGATGGTCAATATGGTCCAGTCCAAGGGAGGATATACCCGGATTGAGTTTTTGATTCCTACGAGGGGAATGATAGGCTACCGCTCCGAATTTCTCACAGACACGAAGGGAAACGGTATTTTAAATACCCTTTTTGAAGGCCACGATTACCACAAGGGAGAGATTCCCAAAAGAAGCCAAGGTTCTCTTGTTTCGTTTGAAACCGGAGTTGCCGTAAGTTATGGTCTATATAATGCACAGGAGAGGGGAGTTCTCTTTGTTTCTCCCGGAGACAAAGTGTATGAAGGGATGGTTGTCGGTTCAAACGCAAAACCCATGGATATCGATGTCAACGTTTGCAAACGAAAGCAGGCTACCAATATGCGAGCTTCCGGTGCAGATGAGGCTCTTAGACTCTCTCCGCCCCGAAAAATGTCTTTGGAAGAAGCTCTGGAGTTTATTGAGCATGATGAGTTGATTGAGCTTACTCCCAAATCGATGAGGATTCGCAAGAAAATCTTGGATAAACAGCAACGAGCAAAGTCAAAAAATAAAAGTGTTTAACTCATATAAAAAGGTTGTAATTTTCTCTTAAACAGAGAAAATTACAACCTTTTTTCGACATTTATCCTTGTTGATACTATTCTCCGATAAAAATGCCATCCGCAGAAACAATGTAATCACTAAAGTACATACAAGTTTAACAGATTTCGGTTCTGTACGACCCAACAATTCAAACAGATAATAACAGCACTTGTCAAAGAACATCTCTGCGGATCAACAGCTTGATCTTTCCTAATATCGATACATTGTTGCTAATAATGGGTTCATAGGATTCATTTTCCGGTTGTAGGCGAATATGATCTTTTTCTTTATAAAAGCGTTTTACCGTCGTATATTCTCCATCGATCAATGCAACAACGATATCTCCATTTTTTGCAACTGTTGTTTTTTCTACAACGACGATATCTCCGTCATAGATACCCGCATCGTACATACTGTCGCCGGATATGTTTAAGATGAAATGGTCGTTATCGCTGATCCACTCCTTGGGGATCGGAAAATACTCATCGATATTCTCCACTGCAAGGATGGGTTGACCTGCCGTGACCTGACCGACGAGAGGGATATCGACCGTCTTCTTTTTCTCAAAGCCCATGCGCTCTACAGAATTTATCACTTCAATCGCTCTGGGCTTTGACGGATCTTTTCGAATGTATCCCTTATCCTGCAAACTCTTTAAACACGAATATGCAGTTGAAGTAGATCGGAACCCTATTTCAGAACATATTTCTCTTATGGAAGGAGGATATCCCTTCTCATCTACATTCTCAGATATATATTGTAAGGTCAGTCGTTCTTTTTCACTTAAATCGATAAACATACAAAAACCTCCTGATTCAATAATTTACTACATTATAGCAGACAAAGGAAAAAAAATCAAACAAATGTTCTTAATCTTATTGACACAGAACATTTGTTCTGATATTCTATAAATAGAACAAATGTTCTATTAAGACTTTGAAAGGAGAATTGCTATGACAAAGTATGAAACTAATCCTAAGATAAGAGTGAGGAATTATAGAAGAAAAAGAGAGGATTTAAAGAATAGACGTAGGATTTATATCGCGAGGATCATCCTGATCACTGTCGTCTGCTCGCTGTTATCGATGTCTATTGTATATGCCTTTAGCAACACACATAACAGTTCTGCTGATTCGAGAGAACCTATCGAGTTTTTGGTCCAACATGGAGACACTTTATGGAACATCTCTTTAAACTACAAGCCTGAAGGCATGGATACCAGAGAGTATATTCGCCAAATTATGTATGCAAATTCCATGAAGGATTCTCTCATCAAAGTAGGAGAAACGATCTATCTTCCACGTTAAGTCATTTTGCCGAACCGATTTTATGTTTTTTCTCAATTTATACTATGGCGATACCGCATAATTAGAAAAATCAGCATAAAACCACTTTTATAAGAAGAGTGAAATTCTTAAAGGTGTTGATTTAACAAACATTAGTATTTGATAAAACGGGAATTAAAATCAGACATTTGCCCCTGTACGGTATTTCCCCTATTGTTTATTGCGCTGTTGAGATCAACGATTTATATTTTATAGGAAAAGAAAGAGATTTGCATAGTCGCATAAAAAGATAAGATATCCTTTCTGTTGGAGAATAGTATTATATCGTGTTGTCTTATGCAACAAATGTTGTGGTTTATTGCCACCATAAGAATGCCTGTCTGAAACGTTTCAGAAGGCGTTCTTATGTTTTATACTATTATTGTGAATACGAACATCCAAAGGCGATCATCGAGAAACCTTTCTTCCTTGAATGGTCTTGATCGATTTCGCTACAGAAGATGTGATGATCAAACCAATAGCAATCGCTCCCGATATAAAGAAGGTCTCCACCCCTTTTTCAAGTCCCTTCTGATAGTCTTTCTGAACGAGCAGCAACATCGTTAAATAGAGGCCGGAACCGGGAACCAAGGGGATGATGCTAGGGATGATAAAGGCAGTGACAGGTTTTTTCATGATCCTCGAGAGAATTTCCGCTACTACACCTACACAGATTGATGACAGAAAAATGGAAAAGACAACTCCATTCCCGTTTTCATTCAAAAAAAGATAGACGATCCATCCGAAGGCACCTGAAAGTCCACAAAAGAACAATGTGTTTTTAGGAACATTAAAAAAAACGGCAAAACCTATGGTTCCCAAAAAAGAAAGAACAAAAGACAAGAATGCATTATCCATCTACAGAACCCCTCCAAACTTCATCCACATCAACAGACCACTACCCACACCGGTTGCAATGGCAATCGCCGTCATCATAGCCTCAAATCCCTTGGATACTCCGGATACGAGATCTCCGGAAATAAAATCTCGAATACTGTTGGTCAAGGATACTCCCGGCAGAAGAGGATAGATAGCTCCCACGATTACCAAATCAAAGTGTTCAGAAAGATTAAGCTTCATCAAAACAATCGAAATCACAGTGATCAAAAAGGCTGCAACTCCGTTTCCAAGAAAGGATACGGAAGAAACATCTTCGATTTTTTCAGAGATAATCAAGGCTATCATCGATGTAAGAGTTGCACAAATAAAATCCGACAATCCGCCCTTAAATAGAAAGGTAAAAACTCCTGATGAAATAGCTGCAGCCAATATCTTGGAAAAAGAGGGATAGCCCGGGTCGTCGTCGATCTCCTCCAAGCTTCGGATCGTTTCTTCATAATCGTTGTAGGCTGTATCCACAAACTTCCTGGATATATCGTTTATCTTACATATCTTATCTATATTGATACCTCGTTTTCGAATATGTTTTACAAAGGTAAAACCGTCAAATTTATTGTCTCCCAGAAGGATGAAGGTGGGAGTTGCATAGGTGTTGATCCCTTTTAAATCTTTACTTTCACAGATCCTGCATATCGTATCTTCCACCCTGTATATTTCAGCTCCGTTTTTGATCAGGATTTCTCCTGCCAAAAGAGCAATCCTCAAAATCGTTTTCTTTTCGTCTATACTTCTTACTGTCTGCAAATTTTAACCTCTTTTCCATAAATTCCTTTTAAAAAATATGCTATAATGAATTATAACATATTTTTTGACACAGATACGTTTAAGGAGAAAAAAGTGAAGTTTAAAGAATTTAATTTAAGAAAAGAACATATATCCGCACTCAAGGATATGTATATTAGTTCGCCGACCGAAATACAGAGCAAGGTGATCCCGTTGATGAGAAGGGGAAGAGATCTTCTGGTCCAAGCACAGACCGGAACGGGAAAGACACTTTCTTTTTTAATTCCAATATTAGAAAACTTTTCCCCTGAAGAAAAAGAGAGTTGTGCTTTGATCATTGTTCCTACCCGCGAACTTTCAAACCAAATTTCTTCAGTTTTGGAATATTTTCAAAAACACAGGGAGCTTCATGTGGTAAACGCCTGTGGAGGGCACAGTATCCATTCTCAACAAAAAGCTTTGGAAAGAGCATCCAACATCATCGTAGGAACTCCCGGAAGACTTCTGGATCTATTGAGACGCGGAAGTATCAATTTCAAACACCTCAGTACAGTTGTTATCGACGAGGCGGATCAGATCATCGCCTTTGGTTTTTTAGATGATTTGAATATTTTGATGGGAAAACTCCCAGAAAAAAAACAGGTATGTATGTTTTCAGCGACCATATCCAACGAAGTACGAAAGATTTCGACCTCCTTTTTGAAGAACTCTCTCAAAATTCATACCTCAGTTGAGGAAGTCGTTTTGGATAATATCAAACAAATTGTTATAAAAACCACGGATTCGAGAAGGCTGTCCTCGCTCTTTCATGCACTCGATACGACAAACCCCTTTATGTGTATGATCTTTTGTAACTCGAAAAAAAGTGCGGAAGAACTCTACCGACACTTTATCGAGAAAAAATACAGCAGGTTTGACCTCTTACACGGAGATATGTCTCAGACCAAGAGGGAGAAGGTCATAAAAGATTTTAAAGAGCTTAAGACCCAGTATCTTATTACCACCGACCTTTCTGCAAGAGGGATCGATATCGAAGGGATTACTCATGTGTTTAACTATCAGCTCCCTCGCGATATCGAGTACTATATTCACAGGATAGGAAGGACCGGAAGGATGAACAGGGAAGGTTATGCGGTCTCCTTTGTGTCTCCCAAGGATGAAGCGATGTTGACAAAGATAGAAAAAAGGCTGTCTTCTTCCTTTACTATCCTCTACGACACAAAGGATCGAGAAAGAGAACTTATAAAATACTCTTTTTAATAAATAATTTTGCAAATACACAGGTGGTGCATTAAAAATATGAAAAAGATGCACAACTCTCTGCGATATTGCCTATATGTTCCGTCGATGTTCTGATACGTTATTTGTACTAAGGAAACACCGCAAAAATGTGAAATCTTGATTTTCCTATGGGTTTGCAAAAAGTGAAGTTTTGTCAAATCCATACTTTCAAGAAATTTATCATTCATATACAGTGATTTTTTGGATTATGTGGTTTTTCCCTAACTCCAAACATGATATCGACCCGTCTGTATTATGCCGGAGATATAGAATAATGGCAACTATCCATATGCCATTACACCGATCATCTTCGATATGGAGGGATATTTTGAAAAAAGGTTTCGTTTTTATCTATATGTGCTTATTACTGATCTCATTATCCGCCTGTACGAGATTGATGACTCCGGAGGAGTTGATCAAGCCTCCTGAGCTCAATGTGGAAAACAAGTTGATCAAAGATGCTCTGAACAATGCTATTCCTCAGGGGTCTGTCTTGTATAACCTACCCTATATCTTACACAAAAAACAGGAACCCGGCCATAAAGAACAGGCTTTTTCGTTGGAGGATTTTGACGGGGACGGACAACAAGATGTAATCGCACTCTATCGGAATAACAGTCTTCAGATGACAGGTCTGCTCGTTTTGAAAAAAAACGAAGACGGATGGTCAAAATCGAATGACTTGCAGATAGATGCGGCAGAGGTTTTCGACTATGAATTAAAAGATATTGATGGCGACGGTCGTTTTGAAGTGATTTTCGGTTATATGGATAAGGCGGAAGCAAAATTGATTTCCATTTATAGACAGGAAAATTCTTCTCTGATCAATATTTTTGAAGAAAATTATTACTCTTATGTATTTTCGACTCTCGAATACCCCGACAGAAGCTTTCTCGTGCTCTCCAACTTTACACCGGAGCCGCTTTCGAACACTTTGAAACTGTTTGAATACAACGAGGGAGGCTTTAACTTGGTCGATCAGGTATTTTACTCAAAAGGGATATCACCTTATAACGTTCAAGTCGGAAATATAGATCGTGATAATATCGGCATCTTCACGGATCTGTATGTAAACAACGCTTATGGTCAAAGCGATATCCTGGTTTTTCGAAATGGGAAGTTAAAAACCATTATGCCGAAGATGGAAGCCTCATTTACGCAAAGGGAACCCATTCCCTGCGCGGACATTGACTCGGACGGTATTATAGAAGTGGTCAGAACCAAAGATGTGAATTCTGAATATTTCCCGGGTAGCGGACAGCCTCTGTTTGTAAAAGACTACTATAAGATTTTAGGTCTATCCTCTTCCGAGATGATCCGGGAGATCTATGAAGATTCTACAGATATGTATATCAAGATTATTTTTCCTGTAGAATTTTGGGATAAATACTTCTTGACCAAGGACGAAAGTTCTCAAAAGCTGATGATCTACTATTGCCCTGACAACGAAAAAGGATACCCCTACTTTCCTTTAATGGAAATTCGATATTTAAGCGGTTCTTACAAAGCAAATTATAAGGATTATTATATCTTGGAGGAGACGGACTCGCATATCACTGTGTGTAAGTCGATCGATTCCACAGAAGCGGTTCCTTTAGAATATAGGGACGAATTCAAAAAGTTGTTACAGCTGTCTTATTCTCCCGAGAAGTTTATTAAGGTGCTGGAACAAGAACGGAGGAGCAGATGAAGATATTAGTATTGGAAGACGAAGTGGCGATTCGAAGCTTTGTTACCCTGAACTTCAAGAGGGAGGGGTTTGATGTGTTTGAAGCGGAAAACGGGCTTACGGCAATTAAGCTCTTTGACGAAAATTCGGATATTGAGATTGCCGTGCTCGATGTCATGCTTCCTGATATAGACGGGTTCGAGGTCTTAAAATATATCCGAAACAAAAGTAAGAGTGTAGGAATTATTATGTTGACCGCCAGAACTCACGAACAGGACAAGGTTATGGGGCTGGAATACGGGGCCGATGATTATATCGTAAAACCGTTCAGTCCTGCAGAGTTGATTGCTCGAGTAAGGTCTTTGGCACGAAGGCTCTCTGCAAGGGAGGAAAGTCCTAATATCATCACCGGAGGAAATTTCTACATCAATATTTCCGACAGAAAGTTTTTCAAAGATAATGCAGAGATCGAATTGACTCCTAAGGAATTTGAAATCTTAGAACTGTTTCTAAAAAACAAGCATAAATCTTTATCGAGAGACTTCATTCTAAATAAGATCTGGGGTGAAAACTACTTTGGGGACTTAAAGGTCGTAGATGTCAATATAAGACGTATCCGCAAAAAAATCGAAGAAGATGCCGCTAACCCGACTTATCTCAAGACAGTGTGGGGTTTTGGCTACAGGTGGGAAGATGAGTAGGGGAGGATATTTGTTTAAGGTCTTCGGACACAGCAATCTTTCGATACGAGCCAGGATCATTCTGAGCTTTGAAACAGTTGCCTTGATCGCGGTCATTTTGATGGAGATCGCTCTTTCCTTTGTAATCAAGTCTTACTATTATTCAGGTGCCGAGCAAATTCTGTACGATAGGGTTCAGTTAAGTTCAAGTTTCGTCAACACCTATGTTACAACTTCAGATATTCGCGAAAAAGCTCGGTTTCTGTTCGATAACTTTATGAAGGAGGATAACGATAAGTATCTGATCCAAGTGATCGATACCAACTACAATGTTGTTATGGATTCTTATGATTTCTCTTACATTCAAACTGTTCATTCCAAGGATGTCGAGTCGGCATTAAGAGGAAAAACATCCATCAACATTGAAAAAAATGAACAGACCCACGAGAAAATCATGGCAATATCTACTCCTCTAAAACAGTATAGCGAAGTTCATGGAGTGATCCGTTATATTATATCAATGGAGGAGATTGACAGAGCGATCAAACTCTACATCTCTCAAAGTCTTGTTTTTGCAATGCTCGTGCTTCTTATATTTTTGGTAATCTCTTTAGTTATCTCCAAGACGATTGTGACACCGATCCAAAAATTGAAGATAGCTGCCGATCAGATGGCAAGCGGAGACTTTGATGTACGGGCCGAAAAACTCTACGATGACGAGATCGGCCAGTTGGCCGATACCCTAAATTACATGGCGAGTGAAATTACAAAGTCGGACAAATTAAAAAAAGACTTTATCTCCTCGATATCCCACGAACTTCGAACACCCCTGACTTCCATCAAGGGATGGGGAGAGACTCTGTTATCCGATGTGGAAAAAGAAGACAGCGACCTTGGAATGGGCCTTCAAATTATTTGCAGTGAATCGGAACGTCTTGGGAATATCGTGGAGGAACTTTTGGACTTTTCGAGATTGGAAGCCAATACTATGAGGGTTTATAAAACCGTGATCGATCCCAAGCAAGTCTTGGTAAATGTGTATAACCAATTCCTTCCTCGAAAAGGGACTTTGCAATTTCAATGCGAACTTAAGGGTATCGATGCAAGTATTTATGCAGACCGAAACAGATTGAAGCAGGTGTTTATCAACCTGATCGCTAATGCCTTTAAGTTTACCCCGGAGAACGGAACAGTAAAGGTAAGCGCACAGGGATTTGAAGACAAGGTGATCATTACCGTCAAAGATAGCGGAATAGGAATTTCCGATGAAGATATTTTGAAAGTAAGAGAACAGTTTTTCAAGGCGAATGTCAATGCCCCCGGAAGCGGTATGGGGCTATCCATCGTCGAAGAAATCTTAAAATTGCATGACGCATCGATGGAGATCTACTCGGAACTTGGTAAAGGAACCGAAGTGAAGGTTATTTTCCCATCTGCTCAGGAAAGGGGGAACAACATTGAATAACAGAAACGAAGGCCATGCATTGATCTTGGAAGGTGGAGGGACGCGAGGTATCTACACTTCGGGAGTCCTGGACTTCTTTTTAAAGAGGAAACTCGAATTTGATTATATCATCGGAGTTTCTGCAGGAGCCTGCAATGCTACGGGCTATATTTCCAAACAACTCTACCGAAACGCTCGGGTTGTTTATCACTATTCAGGGAACGATGACTATATGAGTTTCTATAATTTGTTCAAGACAGGTTCCTTTTTTGGGATGGATATGATGTTCAATAAGATCCCTAACTATTATCTTCCTTTTGACTACGAGGGATTTAAAGAGAATATAGGAGTATTTAAGGTCGTTGTGACCAATTGCGTTACAGGAAAGGCGGAATACATCAATATACATCAACTGGATTCGGAAGGCATGAATGCCCTCAAGGCAACAATTTCTCTTCCCTATATTACAAACATGGTGCAACTTGGGTCAAACCTTTACCTCGACGGAGGGATCACCGATTCCATCCCGATCAGAAAATCGATTCGAGACGGGAACAGAAAACACGTTGTAGTTTTGACCAGAGATAAAGAGTATAGAAAGAAGGAAAATCCGGCTTTCAGGATTGCAAACCGAAATTTTTACAGGGAATATCCCTTGCTTCGCAAGGCAATCGAAGAACGTTATATTCATTATAATCGTACTCTCGAACTGCTTTCTTACTTGGAAGAGAGAGGGGAATGTTTTGTGATTCGACCGAAGAAAGAAATTGAATTCGGTCGTCTCGAAAAAAAGAAAGAAAAGCTTCTTGAGGTCTACGAAATGGGATACCGAGATGCGATGGAACACTTTCGCGACCTGTGCGATTACCTTGGAAAATAAAGGAATGGAAATGAACAGAAAATTTACTCACCTTCACCTTCATACCCCTTACAGCCTGCTCGACGGCTTTGCCAAGATGGAAGATCTCGTCTTAAAGGCCAAAGAAGATGGGATGGATGCTGTTGCCATCACCGATCATGGGGTTATGTTCGGTGTGGTCGACTTTTATAGAATAGCAAAAAAACATGGGGTCAAGCCGATTATCGGTTGTGAAGTCTATGTTGCAGCCAGGACCAGACATGATAAGGAGCCCATGGATAAGAGTTCCTACCACTTAGTCCTTCTCGCAGAAAATGATTCGGGCTATCAAAACCTTATCCGTCTGGTCTCTCTGTCCTTTACAGAAGGCTATTATTATAAGCCCCGTGTGGATATCCAGGCCTTGCAAGAACATTGCGAAGGTCTTATTGCGTTGTCCGCCTGTCTGGGAGGAGAAGTGCAACAAAAACTCTTAAAGGACCGATATGAAGAGGCTATGGAATCGGCTAAAAAATATAGAGATATCTTTGGAGAAGGAAACTTTTTCTTAGAACTTCAAGACCATGGGATCCCGGAACAGTCGATAGTAAACAACCGTTTAAGACAGCTTTCTAAAGAAAGCGGGATCCCACTGGTCGCAACGAACGATGTACACTATGTCAATAGAGAAGACGCAAAGACCCATGAGATCCTCCTGTGTATTCAAATGGGAAAAACGCTGAAGGACGAGGGCAGGATGGAATTTGAGACGAACGAGTTTTATTTCAAGACTACAGATGAGATGTACAAACTCTTTCCCGAGGATCAAGAAGCCTTATACAACACCCATTTAATCTCTGAACGCTGCGATGTAACGTTTAACTTCGATGTCATCCATCTGCCTCAATATATATCGGAATATGACTGCTCCAACAAAGAGCTCTTCGATAAAATCTGCATGGAAGGACTTAAAAAACGCTATCCGAATATCACGGAGGAGATTCGCTCACGCTTTGAATACGAAAAATCGGTAATTGAAACCATGGGCTATGTAGAGTATTTCCTTATTGTATGGGACTTTATCCGCTATGCAAAGAAAAACAGGATCATTGTAGGCCCGGGAAGAGGGTCGGCGGCAGGTTCGATCATCTCTTACTGCCTTGATATCACCGATGTGGATCCCATAGCATATAACCTCCTGTTTGAACGTTTCTTAAATCCGGAAAGGGTGTCCATGCCGGATATCGATATCGACTTTTGTTATGAACGCAGGGAAGAAGTCATCGATTATGTAAAGAAAAAGTACGGAGAAGACCATGTAGCACAGATCATCACCTTCGGTACCTTAGGTGCGCGCGCTGCTATCAGAGATGTAGGCAGGGTACTGGGAATGAGTTATGCCGATGTCGATAAGGTCGCCAAGGAAGTTCCTTTTTCGCTGGGAATGACGATCGACACTGCACTCAAGATGAATCCTTCTCTAAAAAAAATGTATGAGAATGATCCCCGAATAAGAGAACTGATCGATTTTTCCAAGGGTATAGAAGGTCTTCCTCGCCACGCTTCAACACATGCGGCGGGAATCGTGATCTCCAAAGATAAACTCGATGAACACGTACCTCTCTATATGCATCAAAACTCTGTTGCCACTCAGTTTCCCATGTCTACTCTGGAGAGTCTGGGACTTTTGAAAATGGACTTTCTCGGCCTTCGAACCCTTACCGTGATCCAAAAAACTCTTAGAACGATCGAAAAAGTCTATCATACAAAACTGGATTTTTCTAAAATTCCTATGAACGATCCAAAGGTCTACGAGCTTTTATCGAGCGGAAACACCTTGGGCATCTTCCAGTTAGAGAGCAGCGGAATGAGGAGCTTCTTAAAAGAATTTCGACCTGAGAGCTTTGAAGACATCGTAGCAGGAATCTCTCTCTACCGTCCGGGTCCTATGGAATCGATACCCGCCTATATAAAAAATAAGAACGGAGCTAAAATCAACTACCTCCACCCCAAATTAGAGCCTATCCTGAGGGTCACAAACGGAATTATGATATATCAGGAACAGGTCATGCAGATCGTCCGTGAGCTTGGAGGTTATTCCTACGCGAGAGCGGATCTCGTTCGTAAGGCGATGAGCAAAAAACAGATGGACATCATGGAGGAGGAAAGAGAATACTTTGTAAACGGGAAGATCGACGAAAACGGAGAGATTCTTATTTCCGGCTGTATAAGGAAGGGGATTGACTCCTCTACAGCAAATAAGATCTATGATGAAATGATCGACTTTGCGAAATATGCCTTCAACAAAAGTCACGCGGCGTGTTACGGAGTTCTTGCATATCAGACCGCTTACTTGAAAACCTTCTATCCTGTCGCCTTCATGGCTTCTCTTATGACCAGTGTCATGGGAAGGACGGAGAAGGTTGTTGAATATATTCGCGAATGTCATACATTGAAGATTGAGGTGCTTAACCCCGATATCAATCGAAGCAAGAATTATTTTTCCGTCGAAGAAGATAAGATACGTTTTGCCCTTTCCTCATTAAAAAACATAGGAGAGAATGTGGTTTTGTGTATTGTCAAAGAAATCGAAGAGAACGGTCACTTTGTTTCTCTGCACGATTTTATAAGAAGACTGCCCCAGCCTGTCGCTTCCAAACGTGTGATCGAAACTCTGATCAAATCAGGATCTTTTGATAGCTTGCACAGCAACCGAGCACAACTCTTGGCCAACTATGAGGAGATCTCAGACCGCGTGCACTCAAGATCGAAGCAGACGATAGCCGGTCAAGTTTCGCTGTTTGAAACGGAAGGAGACCAAAGTTCTTCTTTTCAAGATGACTTTGATTTTAAAGTCTCCGACTTTTCGATCAAAGAAAAACTCTCGATGGAAAAAGACGTCATAGGACTCTACATCAGCGGTCATCCCTTGGAAGAATACAAAGAAGTAATAGAAAAATACTCCAAAACAACGATATTGGATCTGCTCCATCTGCGAGACGAAAAATTGCAAACGGGAGATTTTTCCGAGTTTAAAACCATTTTATCGGGTATCATACAAAGCAAAAGCATCAAATATACGAGGAATAATCGATTAATGGCTTTTCTTTCTTTGGAAGACCTGACTTCTTCACTTGAAGTTGTCGTATTTCCCAATATTGTTGAGCGATATCTCGATCTTCTCAACGAAGATGAACCCGTCATCGTCTACGGAACAGTACAGTTCAAAGAAGATGAAGATCCTAAAATCTTAGCGGATAAGATTGAATCTTTGAAGGAGAAGAGGTTTAAAAAGCTCTATATACAGATCTGTGAAGACTCGAATTTGAAGGAAATCAAGTATCTTATCAAAAAATATCCGGGAAAGGATACGGTCATCTTCTTCGACAAACTAAAACAACGGGCATTTGAGTTGGAAAGTTATAAACACATCTCTGCTGATCCTCTTGTGCTTAAGAGACTGGCAGAAGTTGCAGGAAAGGATAATATTAAGATAAAGGAGCCATCATGAAAAGGATTGCAGTATTAACCAGTGGAGGAGACGCTCCGGGAATGAATGCCGCCGTTCGTGCAGTAGTTCGAACGGCTATCTACAACAACATCGATGTCTATGGAGTCCGTAGGGGATTCAAGGGATTGATCGAGGGAGATTTAAAGAAAATGAACCTATCCTCTGTAGGTGACATTATTCACAAGGGAGGAACCATACTTCGTTCGGCGCGCTGTCCCGAATTCAAAGAAAATCCATCTTGTCGGGAACTGGCGATCCAGCTGTTAAATGTATTTAAGATAGAGGGTCTTGTTGTGATTGGCGGAGACGGAAGCTTCATGGGAATGAAGTCTCTATCGGACTTCGGTTTCCCCGGTATCGGAATCCCCGGAACCATCGATAACGATTTGGCATATACAGACTTTACAATTGGTTTTGATACCGCGGTCAATACCGCCTTGGAAGCCATCACAAACCTAAGGGATACAACTTCTTCCCATGAGAGGGTGACCATCGTCGAGGTTATGGGAAGAAATTGTGGCGATATCGCCTTAGATGCAGGACTTGCAGGGGGAGCTGAAGCGATTTTGGTTCCAGAAATAGGATATAATCTCAAGGAGATCTCCCAAAAACTCATAAACAGTAACAAGCGTGGCAAAAAACAAAGCATCATCGTCGTTGCGGAAGGAGTGGGGAACTTAAACGAAATCGCCAACCAGATCAAGGAACTCACGGATATGGATGTCAGAACAACCATCTTAGGGCATGTGCAACGAGGAGGGAATCCATCGGCAAAAGATCGAATACTGGCGAGTGAAATGGGTTATCATGCAGTAGAGCTCTTAATGGAAGGAAAGATCTCGCGAGTAGTGGGAGTCCGAGAAAATAAAATCATTGATATGAATATCAATGAGGCCCTTGCTATGCAGAACAAGTTTAATGAAAGAAGGTTTGAGATCTCAAAGGTCCTTTCCATCTAGACAAACTGCGTAATCGGAAGTTGCAGAGCTCTCGATCTTCGCTTATTTTTACACTAGGACCTAATTGAAATACCGGAATACAGAGTATATAGCCATAAACTATAGATGATTTTCAATTTAATCAGATTCGCAAATGAAACTTATAACAAAGGAGTTATCTCTATCCATATTTTGAGCCGAGAAAGTTTTTGAATTGTCATTAGACGACAGTGATATCGGTTTTAAATTTAGAAGATTTTATAAGCAATAGAACCAAGAGAAGAGGAAGTTTAATAATGTTAAAGAAAAAGACAAAGATTGTTTGTACCATAGGACCATCAAGTGAAAACGAGGCTGTCCTAAAAGAATTGATAGCAAACGGACTTAATGTGTGCAGGTTGAACTTTTCCCACGGAAGTCACCCTGAACATCAAGCGAAGATAGATTTGATCAAAAAGGTCAGGAAAGAGACGGATCAGCCGATCGCTATCTTACTGGACACCAAGGGACCCGAGATCCGAACGGGAAAATTCGATGCCGAAGAGATCCTGCTTGAAGAAGGTCAAACCTTCACTTTGACAACAGAGGATATCATCGGAAACAAAGAAATATCATCCATTTCCTATAAGGGGCTCGTCCATGACGTAAAACCCGGAAACACGATTTTGATCGATGACGGACTTATCTCCATGGAAGTTCAAAAAGTTACCGATAAAGATATCGTCTGCCTTGTAAAAAACAGCGGGATCATTAAAAATAACAAGGGGATTAATGTTCCCAATGTGAAAATAAATCTTCCCGCCATCACCCAAAAAGATAAAGAAGATATTATCTTCGGTATCGAAAACAACATAGACTTTATTGCAGCCTCCTTCGTAAGAAAGGCTTCCGATGTCCTTGCCATCAGAGAGATTCTGGAAGAGTACGATGCCGAACACATACAGATTATCTCGAAGATCGAAAACCAGGAAGGTGTAGATAATATCGATGATATTCTCCAAGTGACGGATGCCATTATGATCGCAAGGGGAGATTTGGGAGTTGAAATTCCTACGGAGGACATTCCCATTGTTCAAAAAATGATCATAAAAAAATGTAATCTTTTATCCAAGCCTGTTATTACAGCAACTCAGATGTTGGATTCAATGATCCGCAACCCCAGACCCACTCGGGCAGAGGTCACTGACGTTGCCAATGCCATCTATGACGGAACAGATGCTATTATGCTATCCGGAGAAACCGCTTCGGGAAAATATCCGGTAGAAGCTCTCAAGACAATGAGCCGGATCGCATCCAAGACGGAAACCACCCTGGATTATAGCAAAATGACCTCCGAGCGTGCAAAAAATCGTTCTGTGAATATTACAAATGCGATTAGCCACGCGACCTGCACAACAGCTGATGATATCGGTGCATCCGCTATCATCACAGCAACCGAGTCGGGATATACCGCCAGAATGGTTTCCAGTTACAGACCCAGCCAACAGATCATAGGAGTGGTAAACGATGAGGTAGTGCTTCGACAGATGGGGATCGTCTGGGGGATCGTTCCCTTAAACATTGAAAGAAGGGTAGACTCTACCGACGAACTCTTTGATGTTTCTATTGATTCCGCCACTAAGGAAGAATTGATTAAATCGGGAGATGTAGTAGTAATAACAGCAGGAGTGCCCTTAAGACAAACGGGATCCACCAACCTTATAAAAGTACACGTTGTTACTGAAATTTTAGCAAAGGGAATTGGAATAGGAAATCATGCTCTGATGGGGTGTGCCAGAAAAGACCTTTCCAACTTTATCGATGGAGATATCCTTATTGCCAAGTTCACGGATAGAGAGACAGTACCCTATATGGAAAGAGCTTCCGCCATCATCGTGGAAGAGGGCGGTTTGACAAACCACGCAGCAGTAGTGGGATTGAGTTTAGGAAAACCTGTTATCGTAGGTGCAAAAAATATTCTTGAGACGATAAGAGACGGGGAAGATATCACAATCGAGCCCAATAAAGGTTATGTCTATCGTGGCAAAGTTTCTGTTTTATAAACTGTTATTTATGTTTTATGCTATGTTTTGATAAATAAATAATTTCCTTTCGATGTACAGTCTTGATACATCGAAAGGAGGTATTTGTTTTTATATATCTTAATCATTTAGCAATCTATATACAGTAAAGTTAAATTAAACCAAACCAAGTACAATGCTCAGAGCTTCTCAAACAGAGATTATTTCCTTCGACTGTCGATTTTTCAGATCCTCAAAAGGAGAGTTTTTGCAAAGCAACTGAGAAGAAACCCTTATTTTTCGGCAATGATATATTTTATACACTCGGTATTTCAAACAGAGAATAATGCCGGATCATTTTAACTTTGGCAAGAATCTTTGACTATATGGAATTGGATGGTTCTCAATACAACAAACGTTCAAACATATCGATGAGAATATGAACCTTCATCAGGAGTCTTAATCTCAATCTGCTTACAATTTCGATGATACCTTGACGGTTTTTTTAGATCTTTTACATAAAAAACTTCGATATAAATAAAAAAATCCCTCGATGGGGCGGAAATTCTTGACAGGAAGTCCGATATGACCTATACTCTTCCTAAGAAACAACTATTCCTTAAATGTATATTTTGGGAAGAGTTGCTTGAGAAAATTTATTTTATCCCATGGAGGTTCTTCAAGTATGAAATTTAATACAAAATCCGGCAAACCCAAAAATATCCTTGTCAAAGAACATCAGTTGGAACTTGACTGCAAAGAGTTGGAAAAAAAGATGCCCCCTTTTATGTTCGACTACTTTATCTTTCTGATCGGTTCGGTGTCCGTAGCTACACGCTATGCCTACTTACGAGATATCTATTTTTTCTTTGAATTTCTGATCGAGAAGAATTATGTAAAATGCGATACCGTCTCCGAGATCACAATAGATATGATGAAAAAAATACGTTCAAGAGATGTCAATTATTTTATCGGAGAGCATTGCCGAAGATATGTAAAGGTGCAAGATGGTATTGAGACCACCTACGAAAACGATACACGCGCTCTGTCTCGAAAAAAATCTTCCTTAATCTCCCTATTCAAGTTTTTGTATCGAAACAATCAACTCTCTGAGAATATTACAGACGGCTTCAACCCTATCAAGCTCCCTAAATTAAATCCGGATGCCATCAAACGTCTATCGATCGAAGAGACCAATCAGCTGATACGAGTTGTAAATATGGGAATCGGTTTGACAAAAAAGGAATATGAGTTTTGGCAAAAGACCCGCTATCGTGATAAGGCGATCATTATGATCTTTGTCGTCTTGGGCCTTAGACTCTCGGAACTGGAACATTTGAACATCTCTTCTTTCAACATGAAGAGAAAGGAGTTTATAGCCTTCCGCAAACGAGGCAAGGAAGTCATCATGCCCTATAACACACAAGTGGAAAAGGCTGTTTTGGAGTATATCAACCAAGAACGAAATCAGATCGCGCTTCAGGACGAAGGAGATCCATTGTTCCTCTCTCTACAAGGAAAGAGGCTGACCGGCAGGCAAATCCGCGAAATCATCAAAAAATATACATCTATCGTCTTGGGGACATCACACGAAAAAGGCTTTTCTCCCCATAAACTACGAGCTACACTTGCAAGTTCTCTCATCGAGAGCGGCCATTCGATCTACGATGTCAAGAACTTATTGGATCACGACAATGTTACCACCACGCAAATCTATGCGGCTCATAGAAAAAATGCAAAGAAAAATCTGATCGAAAGTATGGATTATCTGGAAGATGAATAGATAACAAAGGACAGAGAAGTGCTCTTCTCTGTCCTTTGTTATACACTCCCTTGATTCAAGAAGCTCCGGTGGCGATCATCCAATGTAAGAAGTCCTCTCTTTGTCTGCAAGATCAATTCATGTCCCTGCCTCTTGAGCAACCTTGCTTCTCCAAGCAGAGAAGAACTGCTGCTCTGCCCTTCCTGAAGAGAGAGAATGTGTTCAATCGAAAAGTCACTTCGATAAGAAGGAGGCTTGACCCTACCGTTGATAAATTTTTCAAAATACTCAACCATTCTATCTTCCGTTTCACGTTCCACCTCATCAAAGAGACGGGTAAGGATGAGCTCGGCCGATGACAGATCTTTTTCTCCTATACACTGTAGAAGAAACTGCTCTAGCTTGTCATAGTTCATGATCATCTCGATCTTTATCTTCTCGTTTTCCAGAAGATCAAGCTTGTTTTTCGAGGAGAGCTTGTACTCATAGATGTCTTCTTTTCCGATCATCCCCTTATGAAGATAGATCGAAAGAAAGTGCAGCCCTGCACGTTCCCTTACCGAAAGAGATTTTTTGATCCATCCGAAAAAAGCTGCAGCTTCACGGAAGGCAACTTTTACATCGAGATTAGCCAAAATAAGAGGAATAAGAGAGCATAAAATGCTCCCTATTCCTTTGTTTGTATAGTACTTATATAATTTTAACTCATCGATATACCTGTTGCGGTTCACCGTGATCGAGGTTTCATCCGAAGAGTAAGTCAAAGACCTCGTCATCATATAAATCAACTCCGGATTTCCATATTTGACCGCATTGAGGTATTTTTTTCTCATCATAATCTTACTCCGATTCCGTTACATTTTCTCCGGAGCTTCCATTCCTAAGATCCACAGAGCATTTTTGATCACAATTTTTGTACATTTTACCAAAGCCAAGTAAGCACGCTTTTCTTCTTCCTTTGCGGAAAGAATGGGATTATCATGATAAAATTTGTTGAAGGCTTGGCAGACATCCAATACGAACCTTGTCAAATGATGCGGTTCATACTTATTGGCGGAACGCATGAGCACCTCGTTAAAGGTATCGATCCTTTTGATGACATTGATTGCATCCATATTTTTTGCCAAGATGCTATAATCAATCTCTTCGCTAAGATCTGCTTTTCCCCTTTCCAAAAGAGAGCAACAACGTGCATGTGTATACTGTGTATAAGGCCCGGTTTCTCCTTCAAAGGTCAAGGCTCTATCCCAAGAGAAGGTGTAGTCTTTGATCCTGCTGTTGGATAATTCTTGGAACACGATAGCTCCTACACCGACCTGCTCCGCCACCTTGTCCAGATTCTCGAGATTCGGATTTTTCTGTTGGATAATCTCCTTTGTCTTTTCAATAGACTTTCTAAGCACATCCTCAAGAACTACCACCCTTCCCTTTCTTGTAGAAAGAACACCGTCTTCCAGGGAGATCGTACCGAAGGCAACATGAATACAATCATTTGCCCAGTCGTATCCGCTCAATTCATGCACTTTCTTCCACTGTTTAAAGTGCAACTCTTGAGGCGAACCTACAACATAGATGTTTTTGAAGAAGTCATAATGATCCTTTCGATATTTTGAGGCTGCCAAGTCACGTGTGATATAGAGGGTAGAACCGTCTTTTTTCTTGATGAGAGCAGGAGGCATATTGAACTCTTCCAAATCCACGATCTGTGCACCTTGGGACTCTTTGAGAAGATCCATCTTTTCCAAATGCTCGACAATCGCAGGCATCTTATCGGAATAAAAACTCTCCCCCGCCCAGGAGTCATACTCGATCCCCAAGAGTTTGTAGACACGATTAAACTCCGCCATGGATACATCACGAATCCACTGCCAGAAGTCTACAACATCCTGATCGGTTTTTTCCTCCAGTTGATGAAACACTTCCCTCGCCTCATCTTCCAAAGAAGGATCTTCTTCCGCTTCATCATGAAAACGTGTATAGAGCTTTAAGAGCTCATTTATAGGATTTTTGGCTATTTCCTCCCGATCTCCCCATCTTCTGATCGCAACAATCAGTTTTCCGAACTGAGTTCCATAATCTCCCAAATGGTTGACGGAGATCGTATTGAATCCGATAAATTCATAGATACGATCAATTGCGTGGCCTATTGCCGTAGATCGAATATGGCCGATGTGAAAAGGCTTGGCAATATTTGGTGAAGAGTATTCGACAACAACGTTTCTATTCTGTCCGTAATTACATTTGCCGTAATTGTCTCCTTCCCTCAAAACATTGCTTATCACCTTCGTAGCCAAGAGCAGTTTGTTTACGACAAAATTGATATATCCGCCCATATTACTCACAGATTCGATGGAATCCGTAACGGATATTTGCTTCGCCAAATCCTCCGCGATCTGATTAGGAGATTTTCTATATAACTTAGCAAGCTTAAAGCAAGGAAAAGAATAATCTCCCATCTCGGGATTCGGAGGAACTTCAATAAGCTGTTCTATCTCCGACTCGCTCATATCGGGAATCACTTGTTTCAAATGTTCTGTTACCACCTGTTTAAAATCCATATATCTTCCTCCTAATTAATAGTTCAGACTCTATTCTTCTCTTTACACTTCTCACAGACCCCTGTTACATTCACTTCTATCGTATCGATATTGCACTTCGAGACCCCGGAAAGAAGACCCTCCTGCAGATTGATATCGATATCGCTGATACTTTTACAGCATTTACAAAAAAAATGCCCATGTGTCTCAAGACGGGTATCATACCTCGCTTCCGTATCGGAAATCATAAGGACGTTAACCAGTGAATGCTCTTTCATCAGATTCAGTGTATTGTATACAGTCGTCTTGGAAAGAGAAGGGATCTCCCCGATTAAAGCATCGTAGATTTCATTGACGGTCGGATGCAAATAATGGTTCTGAAGAAACTCCATAATCTTCACCCGTTGGAACGAGGGTTTTATTCCGTTTTCTTTGAGCAAGGCGCTACAATTTTTTAAAGAATGTTCACTCACTGTTTCCAATCCTTTCTATACAGTCAATTTCCCTATATTATAACACAAAAAAGCTCTCCGTGGCTATATTATGGAAAATATGTCTCCTCTAAGACAGTCCATCCAAAGTTTTTCTAAAGATATCAAAGGGGTGGATGTAAGGACGCGACGAAAAGAACAGTTCTTGATGCAAGGTCGGATGATCAAAGCCTATCTTATAGGACCACAGCCCGATATAACCTTTCAACGGAAAGGAAGAGCCGTACTTTTTGTCCCCGGTCAAAGCGAAACCCCTCGAAGAAAACTGCACACGGATCTGATGAGATCGTCCCGTTTGAAGTCGGATCAAGACAAGGGATATGCCGTCCTTTTCTGCCAACACCTCATACTCCAAGCAGGCATATTTCGCATCCCTTTTCTCCTTGGAGCAGACGGTTACGATGTTGAGCTTTTTGTTCTTATGCAAAAAATCTTCCCAAACTCCTGCCTTGGAAGGCAGGTAACCCTCCACCACCGCAAGGTAGTATTTCTTCATCCTTTGGGAGCGAATCTCTTCGGAAAGACGACTCGCCGCCTTGGATGTCTTTGCAAACACCATTACTCCGCCCGTTACCCTGTCAAGCCTGTGCACCAGACCCAGGTAGACGTTTCCCGGCTTGTTATAAGTATGTTTGATATAGTCCTTCGTCATAGTCAGAAGATCTCTGTCGCCCGTAAGATCTTCCTGCGAAGGTACTCCAAAAGGTTTTTCGACCACAATGATGTGGTTATCTTCAAAAATGACAGTTACATTCATAGAATCGTTCTATCCTTCCGTTGAGTTATTTCCTCCACCTTCCGGCTCAGGATAAAGAGTTTTTCCACCGGAAGATTTCACTGTAAGTTTTCCGTTGCTGTCATAGGTCGCAACAAAAGGTCCTCCATACTCCTTGCTCTTACCTTCCAGCTTTCCGGAGAGGTACTTTTGAATTCCGGGATCATCGGATTTGATCTCCGTCTTTTTGGCAGCGGCCGGATCGTGGATCCTCAGCATCTCAACCGCTTCTACAAAGGTACCGACGGCGGCAAGGTCCAGCTGTTGTTTGGAGGCCTCCTGAACTTCTGCATACTTGAATAGGCCATAGCTTGCAATCAACACAAGCAAAGCAATTGAAATAATAATTTCAATCAAAGTAAAACCGTTTCTCTTCTTCATAACAATTCCTCCTTATATCATTAAAATAAATGTGTATAAACAAAACATATGAGATGGCTGTGTTTCTCATATGTTATCGTCTAAAAGTTGGAAATTATTACTTTTTGATACTTTGGTATCTTTCCCTCTCCAGTTGCAATATCTTAGTAAAGTAATCGGGAAGATCACTTGTAAATTCAATATAATCCTCTGTTACAGGATGTACAAACCCGAGTTTTTTTGCATATAGGGTCTGGCCCTGTAAACAGTAGTTCGTTTTTTGTTTCGTATAGAGTTCATCTCCCAACAAAGGATGTCCCATATAACTGCTGTGCACGCGGATCTGATGAGTTCTGCCCGTCTCAAGAGTCGCCCTCATATAAGTCTTATCGTAAAAACGCTCCAAGATCTCAAAATGAGTCACGGCGGGCTTACCTTCTTTTACAACCGCCATCTGCAGTCGATTCTTGGGATTTCTCCCGAGAGGTTTATCTATCGTGATTCGATCTTCTTTTATTCGTCCGAAGCAGATCATCTCATATTCTCTGGTTATAGAATGCTTCTTGAATTGCTCGGATAGGTGAAGATGAGCTTTGTTCGTCTTTGCCACTACGAGAAGGCCTGAGGTATCCTTATCGATCCGATGAACAATCCCCGGACGAAGAATTCCATTTATTTCCGAAAGTTTTCCTTTGCAATGAAACAACAGCGCATTGACCAAGGTACCTTCATAGTTTCCCGCTGCAGGATGTACCACCATCCCCTTGCCCTTATTTATGACAAGGATGCTGTCATCTTCATAGAGAATATCCAAGGGAATGTCCTGAGGATGAACATCCAAAGTTTTTGGCTCGGGAAAATCGATTCGGACCACATCACCTTCCTTTAAAAGAAAACTTTTCTTTTCGTGTTTCGCATTCACAAATACGCATTTCTCTTCGATAAGTTTCTGGATATGGGAGCGTGAGGAATCGACAAGTTTCTTTGCCAAGTAAGCATCCAACCTATCCACATCCGAAGAAGTCACGATGTATGTTTTTTGTAAAGAGGACATACTATTCGTCTTTTTTGGAGATGGCTCCCTTGGTCATCTCGATATGTTCCGTATGAACTTCATAGATGAGATTACCTACGATCCACTCGATGTTTGTCGGTGTAATGACGGAGAAAACCGGTCTGGGAATGGAATTATCCTTCATATAATCAATAACGGAAAAAATCTCCTTTCTATCAAAGCCTGCAAAGTAAACGAACTCTACTTCAGAGATATCTTTTTTAAAGACATTGTCAGGTTCATACAAGAACCCATTGCTCTCAAGCAAATACCCTACCCTTTGGTTGAGTTCTTCCTCCTCCAAAAATTTACAGTATGACAAAACACCCAAACTCTCCATCACTTTTTTTATCTCTTCCAATCTATTTGAATGAAACCCATACAACAATATTCTTCTCATTTGGCATCCTCCTTTATTTCTATAATACATTATACCACTTTATTTGGGAAGATAGAAATAAATTTAAATTTTCAAGTCGATAAAGAACAGAGTTTTTAAGTTGATGAAGATGGAGTTTAATCCCATCCTCTCTCAGATTTATCCCCGGTATTACTAATGAAGAAAATCATTGACACAGACAGACCGACTCGATACTTTAAGGAGAACTGCAGATGTCAAACTATTCTTCTAATGTCAGGTGATATTTACCGAAGACGTTTTATGTGATCATAGAGTTTAAACTTCACAACCTCTTAGTTTTATATACATAATAGTATTTTATACTATTATTCCTTTGAATAATGGATATCAACGATTTACACTCCATAGAAGAGAAGACGAATTTTCGTGGTTGCAAAACAGATATAAACATACTTCTATCGAAGAATAGTATTAGGAAGTAGTACAAGAAAAAATAGTGATACAAAGGAGGATGATCCTATCGATTTGTACTCTAACCCCCAAAAATAAAAATAAGGAAGCCGTCGAAAATTGACAGCTTCCTTTTCATTGACAATTACATTTACTTGGTAACTAATTGAAGTTCGACAGGGATACTTGCTTCAACGCTCTCTCCGGCAAGAATCTTGCTTGCCGTCTCCACTCCATAAGCACCGATCATCTTCGGCTGTTGAGCAACTGTAGCTGCAAGTTCTCCGTTCTGAACCGATTGAACTGCATCATCGGTTGCGTCAAATCCTACAATCATGATCTCTCTTCCTGATGCTTTTACAGCTTCCAAAGCGCCCAACGCCATCTCATCATTGTGAGCAAAGATGGCATTTACTTCACTTTGTGCCTGCAAAATATTCTCAGCGACGGACAATCCCTCGGTTCTATCAAAGTTTGCAGGTTGTTTTGCTACAACTTCCAATTCACTTCCTTGAAGAGCTTCATTAAAACCTTGTCCTCTGTCTCTTGCAGCAGAAGTTCCCGGAATCCCTTCAAGTTCTACTACCTTTCCTTTTCCGCCAAGTTTTTCAACGATGAACTCTCCCGCCATTTTTCCTCCGGCGACATTATCGGAGGCGATGTGCGATACGACCTCTCCCGCATTTGCACCTCTGTCTAAAGTAACAACGGGGATTCCAGCTTCGTTAGCAGCAGTTACGGCTGCTCCTACCGCATCGGAATCTGTCGGGTTAATTAAAAGCACCTTAACTTCTTTCGTGATAAGATCTTCCACATTGGAAAGTTCTTTTGCAGGATCGTTTTGAGAATCCAAAACAATCAGTTCCATACCCATCTCTCCTGCTTTTTCTTCTGCACCTGTCTTGAGATCAACGAAGAAAGGATTGTCCAAGGTCGATACTACCAAACCGACTTTTCCTCCGGAAAGTTCCGTTGCAGCTCCTTCTGTAGCAGGCTCCGTGGTTTCTGTAGCAGGAGTTTCTCCCGCCTTGCTACCGCAAGCAACAAGCCCCGTAGCCAATAACACAGTTGTCAATAATAAAGCAATACGTTTTTTCATAAAATCTACCTCCTCAGTTTATTTTTGTTTTCTATCTAACAATACTGCAATGAGTATTACGATAGCCTTAACAATCATTTGATAGTAAGATGATACATCTAATAGGTTAAGAGCATTATTCAAAACTCCGATGATCAAAGCTCCCAATATCGTAGCCAGTACCGAACCTTGACCTCCCGCCAGCGACGTTCCTCCCAATACTACAGCTGCAATCGCATCAAGCTCGTAACTGTCTCCCGCTGTGGGTTGAGCCGAAAGAAGCCTTGAGGCGACAATCAGACCTGCCAATGAAGCTAAAAGAGCATTGATAATATAAGCGAAAGACTTTATCTTGTCAACATTAAGACCAGATAACTTTGTAGCCTCTTCGTTCCCTCCTATCGCATAAATATAGCGGCCGATAGGGGTGTTATTCAAAATGTGCCAAGAGATCAGAAAAACGAGCAACATAATGAAGATCGGTGTGGGGATTTGCAAAAGAGGCAGTTTCCCTCCCCCAATCCATCGAAAGAAGGTCAAACTTTGGAAGTTGGAAGCTTCTTTAACGATTTTAAGGGTGATGGGTCTTCCGCCCATAAAGACAAAGGTTGCACCTCTCAACAAGGTCATGGTAGCCAAGGTTGCTATAAAGGGTTGTACCTTTCCCTTCGTGATTACAATCGAGTTGAACAAGCCTGCGAGCGCTCCGATAAAGAGACATGCGAAAAGGCTTAAAAAGATATTTTGGCCGGATTGAAGCATCCACACGGCAACTGCACTTGAGAAAGCGAGAATAGAACCTACGGAAAGATCAATGCCACCCGTTAAGATAACAAAGGTCATTCCGGCAGCGATGACTGCGTTGATCGAGGTTTGCCTGAGTACATTGAACAGGTTGGATACTGTCATAAAGTTAGGTCTTAAGATACTGATCAGTACGGAGAAGATCAGCAGACCCAAGGCCGGTTTGAGCTTTCCTAACAATACTTTCTTGTGTTCCATAGTTACTCTCCTTTAAGATAAAATACAATGCATGATTTTTTCTTGGGAAAATTCTGCTCTTAACAATTCTCCTTTTTTTCTGCCTTCATGCATGACCAGAATCCTATCACTGATACCAAGCAATTCAGGCATTTCCGAGGAAATTACGATGATACCTTTCTTTTCTTTCTTTAACTCGTTGATCAACTGGTAGATCTCGTGTTTAGCACCTACATCGACACCTCGGGTAGGCTCATCGAGGATAAGGATCTCGGGTTTTGTCATAAGAGCTCGCGAAATAGATACCTTCTGTTGGTTTCCGCCTGAAAGATTTTTGATCTTTTGTTCCAAACTCGGTGTTCGAATATTCATCTTATCCTTATAGAAGTTCGCGACTTCTTCTTCTTGTCTTCGGTTGACTCCAATAGGGCTGCTGATCTGATCCAAAGAAGAGAGGGAAATATTTTCACGAACATTCATACTTAAAACCAGACCGTCTTTTTTCCTGTCTTCAGAAACATAAGCAACTTTTTTCTTTAACTCGGCACTGTCCTTTTTGCTCTCAAAACTCTCTGAATGGATCAGGATCCGTCCCTTAGAGAAGCTGTGTGTTCCATAGAGGGTCTTGGCAAGTTCGGTCCTTGAAGCTCCCACAAGACCTGCAATCCCTAAAATCTCTCCCTTGCAAAGCCTAAAAGAAATATCTTCCACAAACTCATTGCTCAGGTTATGCACTTCCATGATCGTCTCATCCGACTGAGGAGGAATATAGGGAAACTGTTCGTTCAAACTCCTTCCTACCATCATCTCTATCATAAGGTTTTCATCGAGTTCTTCGATCGCTTTCTCAGCGATAAACTTCCCATCGCGCAGAATCGTGACCTTTTCACAAATCTCAAAGATTTCCGGCAGACGATGGGAAATGTATACGATGGACTTCTTCTGTTGCTTAAGTCTCTTTATTACTTTGAATAAAGTATCCACTTCCTTGTCGGTCAAGGCATCCGTCGGCTCATCCATAATGATGATCTTGGCATCGTAGGAAAGAGCCTTTGCAATCTCAACCATCTGTTGAGATGCGATCGACAAGGAAGAAACTTTCGTTTTTGGCGAAATAGAAATCCCTAATTCATCCAGGCACTCCTTTGCCTTCCTATTCATCAGTTCCTTATCGATCATCCCGAGAAACTTCTTTTCTTCCCTTCCTATAAAAATATTCTCGGCAACACTTAGGTTGGGGATTAGATTCAGTTCCTGATGAATGACCGAAATATTATAGTGTTGAGAATCGTGGATGCTATTTATTTCAATATTTTCACCGTTGTAGAGAATTTCTCCGGAGTCTTTTTTGTATATCCCGGCCAACACTTTTATCAAGGTGGATTTACCGGCGCCGTTTTCTCCCAACAATGCCATAGCCTCGCCTTCATACAGATTCAGATTCACTTCGTCGAGTGCTTTTACTCCCGGAAACTCTTTTGAGATCCTCCTTAGGGATAATAGGCTCACTTGAAATACCCCCTTTCTAAAACTTTACTCCCGATTGCAAAATAATATTTGCATATGGACTTGCTTCTCCGGTTCGAATCACACAACTCGCCTTCCTTGTCAATTCTTTAAACTCCGTATGAGATACCTCTCCGGCTTCTACACCTGCCAAAGCTTCTCGAACAAAAGCCAACGTTTTAGGATTTTCATCCTCCATCTCACTTGCTACAGTATACTCCTCCACGCACATCTCGGATAGAATAGCTTCCAATACATCCTTGAAAGAAGGAATCCCGCGAATCAGAGCCAGATCAATCCGTTTGACATTCTCCGGAATGGGAAGACCGCAATCTGCAACCACAATGGTCTGTGTATGACCCAGTTTCGAGATCTCATATGACAGTTCGCTGTTCAATAAGGTGTTTTTTTTCATAGGTTCCATCCTCTTTTCACTTTATTTCTTTTCTGTAGGGAATCGAAGGCTGGGCTCCGTATCGAGTGACTGATATTGAAGCGGCCTTCATTGCAAAATCAATAGCTGTATCGATATTCTTTGTCCTTGTATATTCACTGCAAAAACCTCCAACAAAAGTATCTCCTGCCGCGGTCGTATCTACCGCAGCGACCGTGTATGCGCAATAACGTTTGCGAACTTCCCCGCAAGCAAAGATACAGCCTTCTTCTCCCAAAGTGATAATAATATGTTTGACTCCCTTGGAGATATAGTGATCAATATACTCATCGTAACTCTCAATATCTGTAGGAAAGTTTGAAGAAAGCAAACGAATTTCATGTTCATTGGGAATTAAAAAATCGATGTATCTCAGATACTCTTCTTCAATAGGCATTGCCGGAGCGGGATTCCACACAATGGGAATCTCCCTGTTTCCATACTCCTTCAAGATATAAGAATTGATCTGTGAGGGGACTTCATTTTGCAAAACAATCATCTCCGCACTTGAGAGCAAAGAATCCAAACCCACTATCTCATCAAGAGTGATATCATTGTTTGCACCGGGTGCAACAATGATGCTGTTTTTTCCATTGCCATCCACACTGATTCCTGCAACCCCGGTTCTCTGTGTATTGCTTACAAGCAGATAAGAAGTATCAACTCCGCTCTCTTCAAGAGACGACACAAGCGTTTTTGCAAACTCATCCCGCCCTACTTTACCTATCATTTTAACATCAGAACCGAGCCTCGCCAAAGCAACCGCTTGATTCGCTCCCTTACCCCCGGGAATCATATCGAAGTCGTTTCCTATTACCGTTTCTCCAACTTTAGGGATCCTGTCACATCGCAAGACCAAATCCATATTCAAGCTTCCAACTACAATTATCATGCCTTCCTCCTGACTCATATTCGAGATGTAACAGATTTTTAATCTATCTCGTACTCTCTCGCTCTATCAACCTCGTATCAAAGCAAACGACCGGGGTTTCACTCTTGGTCTTGTTTGAAAGATAGTCTATCAAGATCCGTGATGCCGTACTTCCCATTTCAAAGACCGGCTGATGGATTGTTGTCAACGTGGGTGTTACCAAAGCACTTAGATAAATATCGTCAAAGCCGATCACCTTTATATCCTCCGGGATCCTATATCCGCAGCTCTTTAAAGCCTGCATGGCTCCGACAGCGATCATATCATTAGAGGCATAGATCCCGTCAAAAGAACATTTCTTGTCTAAAAGGGAAAGCACTGCATTGTAACCGAACTCGGAATGAAAAGAGCCGAATTCAACCAAGGTTTCATCAAACTTAAGACCGTGATCTTCCAAGGCGGATTTATAACCCAAGTATCTCTGATAAGAAGAAAATGTCTGAATATCTCCCGCCAAAAAAACAATTTTTTTACATCCTTTTTCAATCAGATGGGATGTAGCAAGGGATCCTCCCTTCTTGTTGTCAATCTCCACTCTTCCAACCAAAGATCTGTGTTCCACCACCCTGTCGACAAGCACGGTGGGTATGTTTATATCATCAAGAATCTCTCCGATAGAACTGTTTTGAGAAGAAATCAAAATAAGACCATCCACCATTTTTTTCTTCATCAGTTCCAACTGCACCAACAATTTTTCATCGTCATCATCCGTATTCGTAATGATGAGATCATACCCCTTCTTGTTCGCATCTTCTTCTACCCCACGAATCAATTGAGAAAAAAAGGGGTTACAGATGTCGGGAACGATCATCCCCAAACTATAGCTCTGTTTGGTAACGAGGGTCCTTGCGACGGAATTTGGAATATAGTTCTCTTCTTCTATGATTCTTTTGATCTTCTCCCTTGTCTTTTTGCTTATGGAGCTGTCTTTTCCGTTAATCACCTTGGAGACTGTCGCAATGGAAACATTTGCAAGTTCTGCAATATCTTTAATTGTTGTTCTCATCTTTATCTTCACTCTCACTTCTTATGTATAATAACAAAAAACAAGGCAAACGCTTCGCGAAAACGTTTACCTTAACCATAACACAAAAAAATATATTTCTCAAGAAAAAAATAAAATTTTCTCTGCACAAAAGCTGATCGTTTCAAGTTATAATGCAAAAAATTCTTCTTTTTCCATCGTTTATTTCCGGAGGCGTATATCGCACTGTAAAGATGAACTTCTCTTCATTTCATTGAAACTGAAATGCCTGTCAAATCGATATATAGGCAACAAAATTCCGCATCAACGGATGAGGATGCACAACGGAACGGTTTGAACAGGTAAATAATATTAAAGCAACCGTCTGCTTCAAAAAGGAGACTCTGTCACTTTTGAACTTTGGGTTTAGCACGTAAGCTTGCTTTTAAGAGAAAAAATATACTCAACAAAGTCGCCACTCCAAGCAAAACAATGGTTCCACCCGGACGAGTATTGAACTTGTAGGCAAGAGTCAATCCCGCAATATTAAAAAATAAGGCGAAAAGCACGGAGAGAATAACGGTATGTTTAAAGCTCTTTGAAAACTGCATTGCACAAGCTCCGGGAATTACAATCATGGAAGAAACGATTAGGGCTCCCACAGTTCTTGCAGCAATTGCCACCGTCAATCCTGTCAAAATGGTAAACAAAGCAGTAATAGTCGATACGGGAACTCCGGACAACAAGGCCCCCTCTTCATCAAAGGCAATATATTGCAGTTCTTTGTATAGGAATATGAATACGATACATACAAAAACCGTGATTCCGATGATAAAGTAAAGTTCAAAGTCACTGATGGCAACAATACTTCCAAATAAGAAACTGTGAAAATTTGCAGAGGTTTTTATAAATCCCGACAGTACGGCTGCCAGACCGATTCCTGTGGACATGATGATTGCGATGGAAAGCTCCGCATACTTGGGTATGTTTCGTCTCACAAATTCGATCCCCAAGGCAGAGAGGACCGTAACACAGATAGCTCCTACAATAGGGTTGATCCCCATAAGAAGACCTGCTGTCACTCCTGCCAATGAGGTATGGGAGAGAGCGTCTCCTATCATGGACAAGCGACGAAGGATGACAATGATCCCTATACAGGGCATTGCAAGCGAGAGTAAGATCCCTACCAAAAACGCTCTTTGCATAAAAGCGTATTGAAGCATAAACATCACCTTTCCATAAGTTGTATTGCTTGACCGTTTTTCAGTTCAAATAACGTCTTTACTTTTTCCTTTAAAGCGGGAACATCATGACTGATCAAAATAATTGTGATACCGTGAACTCTGTTAAGATGTTCCAAAAGCCTCATTAATTGTTCCGTCGATTTTGAATCTACACCCGTGGTAGGTTCATCCAACAATAACATCTCCGGATTCGAGACCAGAGCCTTTGCAATCATAACACGCTGTTTTTGCCCTCCGGAGAGTTTGTAAATCAAACGATCCTTATAATCCTGCATATTGACAACAGTCAATGCATCCAAAGCCTTCTGCTTATGTTCTTTTTTCACAAACCTCATAAAACCGATTTCTTTATACAGACCCATCAAAACAACTTCCATAGCAGTAGCAGGAAAGTTCTGACCTTGAGATGAAGCGATTTGAGGAACATAACCTATACCGCCTTGCTTGATATTTTGCAAGGGAGACATTCCGTTTATTTTCAAAATGCCCTGCCAAGCGGAGAGTTGACCCAAGATAAGTTTTATCATTGTACTCTTACCCACACCGTTTGCACCGATGATTCCGACAAAATCTCCCTTGCAAACTTTTAAGCTGAAGTCTTTTAAGATAGGTTCCTTATCATATCCGAAGGTTAAGTTCTCTATAAAAATTTGTTCCTGACTCAAATCGCCACATCCCTACTTTTCCGTATTATGCCGTTTCATGTTCAAACTGTTTATAGCAACGATTTGAACTTCATAAATGATACAATGTTTTTTCTAAGAAAGCCCTCGCATGTCGTTTTGCAAAATTAACAGTTCCTCCCAATCGAACACCTTCGGAAATATGTTTATCGGGGAAAAACAAATTTCGTCCACTTTTTGCGACGTTCGCAAACCTTCATTGCTCTCAGGAGCAGAGTTGTCTTTTTTATATCCACAGTCGGATTCGACACAAAAAAATATATGAAAGAATTGCGCTTAATCGTTTTACAAAATTTTGCTTCACATACTTCAAGGAGTTTTCAGACACATTCTAACTAAAGCAGATATTTCTACTCTATCCGTCAGATAATGGTGTTTCAGCAGGATCGACCTTATCAAAACAAGGACCTTCACTTTTTGGACCTACCGTTCCTTTCTTATTAAAAGTTCCACCTCTATTGTATCCTATTTTAGAGCTTTTTCAATAGCGATCAAGTTCTTTTCTTGGATTTTTAAATAATCCATTCCTTCATCGAGTTGTTCTTGGCTCAGTCCTTCAATCGGATTGAGCATATCTGTTACTGCTCCGGTTTCTTTTGCGATTGTTTCAGCAACCTTAGGGCTTACAAGTTCTTCAAAGAAAATAGTCTTTATATTATGTTCTTTTACAAAGTCCACAACAGCTGCCATTCTCGTAGGATTCGGCTCGGATTCCGGAGAAAGGCCTTCGATCCCCATCTGATTTAAGCCGTAGTCCTTACACAAGTATCCGAAGGCTTCATGAGAAACGACGATGTTTTTGTTGGGGAGAGCAGAGATCTTCTCTTCGAATGTTTTATCCAACTCATCAAACTGCTTGGCATACATCCGGTAGTTTTCTTCATAAAAGGTCGCATTTTCAGGATCTCTTGCCACAAGAGCTTCCTTGATTGTCTCCATCTCTTTTTTAGCATTTTTAATACTCGTCCAGACATGAGGATCATAGTGCCCGTGGTTATGGTCATCGTGATTGTGAGCAGCTTCCCCCTCATGATTATGGTCATCGTGATCGTGGTCCGCTTCTCCCTCATGATTATGGTCATCGTGATCGTGGTCCGCTTCCCCCTCATGATTATGGTCATCGTGATCGTGGTGATGCCCTTCCATCAGCTCAATCCCCTTTGAAGCTTCTACCAGAACTAAGTCTTTGTTGGAAAGAGCACCTACGACATCTTCCACCCAATGTTCCATACCTGCACCGTTATATATCAACATATCGGCATGTTCGAGATTCTCAATGTCCTTTGTAGTAGGTTCCCAATCATGAGGTTCCATCCCCGCGGGAACCAAGTTGGTAACCTCGATCTTGTCTCCCCCGACCTTCTTTGCAAAATCATACATGGGATAGAAGCTGGTGTAGACCTTCAGCTTGTTTTCAGGAACGCTTGAAGTCGCAGCCTCTTCTTTAACAGGCTTATCACATCCGGTCATCCACAGAGAGACCAACAGCAACATAACAATAGACACAGATTTTTTAAATGATGTTTTCATATACGTTCTCCTATCTTCTAAATTAAATAGAAATGATTTCCATTATTATTATAGTAGCCTTGTTTTTGCTTGTCAATAAAACATTTTTCAAAATTCATCTCTTATCGATTATAGAAACGTTTTTATATCCTCTTTGCAACTACACAAATCCACATCATTACGGAGTACAAATCTCTGAGATCCGTAATTTAAATCGACAATAGTTATGAAATTGCGATCCATCCAATCCGTATCATCAAAGAAATTTTGATCGTCAACTCACTTTCAATCTTTACAGCGTAAATATTTTAGGGTATAATATAGACAGTGTAAATATTTTTGTTCGGGAGGAAAGTTATGAACGAATCCCACAAGCAATATCATCATGGAAACTTAAGAACCTCACTTATCGAAAAGGGAATTGAACTGGTAAGCGAGTACGGCGTTCGATCTTTTTCGTTACGCAAACTGGCTTTTGCCTGTAACGTAAGTCATGCTGCTCCCTACAATCATTTCAAAAATAAAGAAGAACTGTTACACTCTATGCAACTTCACATTACAGAGCAGTTCTACGACTCTCTACAAAGATCGGTTGAGGGATGCAAAGAATCCTATGACATTTTAGAAAAAGCAGGGATTGCCTACTCTTCCTTTTTCATTGAACATCCCGCTTATTTTGATTTTCTCTATTCTCGATCCGACATAAAAATCGATCTCAGTCTTTTAGCAAAAGATGAGGAGAACTACAAACCTTATGTCTTCTACAAAAATGCAGTTCTTTTGTTTCTTGAGGAAGTAAATTGTCCGAAACAAAGACGAAACGACGTTCTGATAACTCTGTGGTCTTTCATCCACGGTCTTACTTCCTTGGCTACAATGAAGCATGTTCAATACGATGAAAACTGGGAGAAAAAAATCGTGGATTTTATGAAAGTGTTTCGACTTTCTTTTTTATAACGAAATGAGGTGAAGAATATGATCGGTATCTATTTTAGCGGAACGGGAAACACGAAATACTGCATAGAAGAATTTGCTCATGCATATGATGATAAGATTGAGCTTTTCCCTTTGGATACCTCGGTTGATGTAGAGAAGATCCGTTTACACCGAGATATCATCTTTGCCTACCCCATCTACTACAGTAATCTACCCAAGATCGTCAGTGACTTTATAAAGCAACATCCTTTTTTATGGAAAGACAAACATATCTTCATTATCGCTACAATGGGTTTGTTCAGTGGAGACGGGGCCGGAGTTGGCGCAAGACTTTTGAGAAAGCACGGTGCTCATATTACAGGAGGACTTCACCTGAAAATGCCGGATTGTATATGTGACATAAACCTCCTCAAGCGCTCTTATGAACAAAATCGGAAGATCATCTACGAGGCAAGGAGGAAGATCCGGTCGGCGGCAACGGATTTTAAAAAACAAACACCTCCGAAAGAGGGCTTGAATATCTTGTACTACATTGCCGGTCTCTTGGGTCAAAGACTTTGGTCTTGGACAAAAACTCTGGACTACTATGACCGTGTATCCATCGATACCTCCGCCTGCACAGGATGCGGATCCTGTATTTATGCCTGTCCGATGAAAAATTTGTATCTATCGAAGGGTAAGGCTAAAGCGAGTACACATTGCACCCTATGCTATCGATGTGCCAATCAATGTCCTCGGAAAGCAATCACAATTTTAGGAAGGCGAGTCGTCTCACAATACCGTATACACGACCTGATTTAAGCTCTACACTCGTTCTGAAACTCTATTGTGTCGGTATGTTTTTTTTCCAATGGATCAGCTCATAAAAACTTCGTAACCAACTGTGTTTATCCTGCAGATCTATGTCACCTCTTTTTTGACTGATTACAAGGCTTAGTTTGACTCGGAAGCAGAGTTATCGTTTTTTGTTTTTCATTTCACAGTCAAATTTGATATAAATACAGTACAGAATAAAATTTGTGTTTGCTTACCTTTATTCGCTTATACAGCTTGAAATTTGAAAGAAAACGGAATACAATAGAGATAAGCAACTCATATTGTTCAATAAAAAAACTGTAAAGGGAATCGGCACAGTAGAAAGGATTCGCCCATGAAAAACACAGATCCTCGTTTATCAAACTTAAACCTCAAAGGTACTAGGAGCCGACAAATGGTCCTATCGTTTTTGGATCATGCTTCCTCTCCCGCTACCCCTGAGGAAATCTTCTTTTGGATCAAAAGAACCTCACGTTGCAGTCTATCGACCGTATACCGTATATTAAATCTTTTTTGTGAACATGGACTTGCACTTCGAAATACCAGTTCGGACGGAAAAAGCTACTACCAAATAAACTCTCACTCCCACAGTCACAATCTGATATGTAAGGAATGTCACAAGACCCTTCATGTCCCCAACTGCCCTATGCATAAGATCGAAGATGAATTGAGCAGACTGACGAACTACAAGATTTTAAGCCACAGCCTTGAATTTATAGGGATCTGTCCCGAATGTCAGAAGAAGCATCCGTAAGGCAGAATCTCTTACATCTCAAAAGAAACACTGCACAAGAACAGATATTCTTAGGCAGTGTTTCTTTGTCTTGCAAAGGTGGAACAAAACTGACGAAAACAGGTACTTATACTATCCTTCGATCAAGAAGTGAATATATATGTTTTATAACTCACAAAAAATATTCCAAACCCTTAACATAACAGTTGTTGATATAAACTGTTCAGATGGATAACGGTATCATCGTAAGTTTACTTTAACTGTAGAAGTATGAACCTACAGCAACACCGAACAATTCTAAGAATCGAAGTACACTGTATTTTTTTGTAGGTACATATATTTTTTCAAAATATTCGTTTGACAGGGCTCTACACTTTGTAAGACAGCGAAAAGATTTGTTGCCGTTATGCGGTGTCACCCTGTAGTTGTTACATTTCAACTACGACATCTTCCTCACACGACAAAACACAGTATAAGCACAGCTTTCCTTTCAGCTTCTAAGAAAAGCCTGAATCTCACGTTAAAGTTCCCTGATCTTGATCCTAAGGATATTTTATTTACCGGAGTTTCTCCTTGCGTGCTACCTTATGGATCTCTGCCGTCGACCTCTTCTTTTTCAAACTATCCTGAAGACGCTCTATCATACTGTTTTCTCTCTTGGTCGCATTGGATTCTCCCATAACTACAACATCTATTTTATGTTTGATAACAAACTCCTGAAGCGTGTCAAGCACATTTTTAGACTTCAATACATTTAGGCCCGCACCGTTTTCGCTCGCCTGTGCATAAAGATACTGCAAGGCCTCTATGGAATCAGTAAAACTCTTGTTTTCTTCCGCTGAAACATGGACTAAATAGAGTTCATCGCGCTTCTCTTTTTGTAAAGTTAGAGCGTAACGAATCAATCTTGCACATTCCATCTGTCCGGTAACACAAATCATAATGTTAGCCATGGTCTATCTCCTTATATCTGTCAAAATAAAGATGCCGGGAAGCAATACACTTCTTAACGCTCCCGATCTCATCGATGGAGTCAAGAGGTTTAAAGTCCGAAATCTCTTCTATAGAAGAGGTTTTTTATTGTGCAATGCTTTCGTTGATCTCTCTGTCTTCCTCTACTATATATATCCTATGTCGCTCCGATAAAACATATAAAGCAAAAGAGGATTCGAAAGAACATATTTTCTTTGTTCAACCTCCTATCTTCCCTATGTTTTCAAACGAATATCTCCCCCTTCATCAAAACTTAAGAAACACCGTACAAAGGCAAAATTCTGAGTTCCCTTCGATTTCATAAAATATGAAAGTTTGTTATATCAAAATTTTCAACACTTTCATACTTCATATAACATTGGTCTCGTACCGTTTTTTTGAATTATGCGGTATCTCCTTAAGTACGTAATTTTATGAAAAAATAGTTTTTTTTATATGAATGTGATATCATAGATGTAAGGAATATATCCATCCTTGTAACCATATTATATTCTTTAGAACGGAGGAGATTATGATGAAATTCTCAAATCGTATCACGAATATGCAGTCTTCACCTATCAGAAGATTGGTTCCCTATGCGGACAAGGCCCGTGCAGCCGGAAAAAAAGTCTACCCTCTCAACATCGGTCAACCCGATATTAAGACTCCCAAGGAGTTTTTTTCCGCATTGACCAGTTTTGACAAGGAAGTATTAGCCTATGATGTTTCCCAAGGAAACGCCGACCTCATCAAAGCCATTCGGGAATATTACAAGACCTACGATATGAATTTTGAACAGGATGAAATATTGATCACAAACGGAGGCAGTGAAGCTCTGCTGTTCTCTATTATTGCAACCTGTGACCCCGGAGATGAAGTTCTTGTCCCGGAACCCTTCTATACAAATTACAACGGATTTTCATCCGCTGTCAACGTTTCCGTGGACGGAATAACGACAAAGGCGGAAGAAGGTTTCCACCTGCCTCCGAAAGAGGAATTACTTAAAAAAATCAAACCGAATACCAAGGCCGTTATTCTTTCGAACCCGGGCAACCCGACAGGAGTCGTTTATTCTCCGGAAGAACTTAAAATGCTTGTCGATGTATGCGTAGAAAACGAGCTCTACATCATTGCCGATGAAGTCTATCGTGAATTTGTCTATGACGGCTTGAAGTACAAGTCCCTGGGCCAATTTAAGGAAGCGGAACAAAATGTTATCATCGTCGATAGTGTATCCAAGCGTTACAGTGCTTGTGGCGCAAGAATCGGCTCCATTGCATCCAAGAACAAGGAACTGATCGCTCATGTGCTCAAACTTTGCCAAGGAAGACTCTGTGTACCGACCATCGAACAACTTGGAGCGATCGAACTTTACAAGACCCCGGTTTCTTATTTTAAAGAAGTAAACGACGAATACAAAAAACGTAGAGATATCGTGTATCAGGCACTTCAAAAAATGGATGGTGTCATCTGTAAAGAACCCAAGGGAGCTTTCTATGTTGCTGTAAAATTCCCCGTTGACGATGCGGAAAAATTCATCATCTGGTGTTTGGAACACTTCGACTACAACGGAGAAACATTGATGATGGCACCTCTGGAAGGCTTCTATTCCACAAAGGGGATCGGAAAAGACGAGGCTCGTATCGCCTACGTTTTGAAGTGTGAAGAGTTGGAAAAAGCTATGAAGGTTTTGGAAGAAGCTCTCAAGGCTTATCCCGGAAGAAAATAAGTGAATATCGTTGTTTATTCCAGTGCCACAGGAAACCCTCTCCTGTGGTACTTTTTTTCAAGGAAGTTTATAGAATAATTTCTCCTGATACTATTTTCCGATAGA
This sequence comes from Filifactor villosus, assembly GCF_042652965.1. Taxonomy (NCBI): domain Bacteria; kingdom Bacillati; phylum Bacillota; class Clostridia; order Peptostreptococcales; family Filifactoraceae; genus Filifactor; species Filifactor villosus. Next base: position 119,395 of record NZ_JBHSHL010000014.1, on the reverse strand, counting down.
AGTGTGATCATAGCCATGCCTGCAAATACAAAAACTCGTTTCCCCCTTTGATAGAATAAAAGAGATTGATATCCACAGTTTGAACGGATAGCAGCATAAAATCAGTTTTTTCGGACAAACACATCCTCAAAAGTATTCATTTGACCGGCTGTCTATATTTCACGAATAAAGAAAGAGCGTTTTACCCTTGTGTAACGTTTCCATGATCCAAGAAATAATTGAATTTACGGAAGTGTGAACTATATAAATTCCAGAGGTATTTAGAATTTGAATCGAATCGGGTCATTTAGCGATATCAGAACTCGAAATAATACTATTATTCTTTTAAGTTATAGATATAAACATTCTGTGAACAATAGAAAATAGAACAATTTTTTATATCTAAAAAAGAGATATATCCATACTTCTAGTGGAGAATAGTATAATTCATTGTTGTTCAAGATCATTGCATAATCAAGGCAAACTTGGTATAGTAATACTATTGATTCTATAAAGAGGAAGGGAAGATACTATGAACTATCAGGAAGCACTGCAGAGATACGACCAACTTTCAAAACTTGGGATCCAACTCGGACTTGAACGTATCAAACACTTGTTGAAGCAACTGGGAGATCCTCAAAAAGACTTAAGATTCATCCATGTTGCCGGGACAAACGGCAAGGGTTCAACCTCAAGTATGATCGCAAACGCTTTGATCTACTCGGGTTATAAGACAGGTATGTTTATAAGCCCTTATGTATTGGACTTCAGAGAGAGCATCCAATGTAACGGAAGGATGATCTCTGAAGAGGAGTTTTCATCTCTGTTTGAAAAAGTTTCGTCGATAGCTTCACAAACTGCTCTTCACAATGATCCGCCTACACAATTTGAGGTACTGACCGCGATCGCACTCGAGTTCTATAAACAAAATTCCTGTAATGCCGTAGTAATGGAAGTCGGATTAGGCGGAAGGCTGGATTCTACAAATGTCATAGATACCCCTATGGTGCAGGTCCTCACCTCCATCAGTATGGATCACACTAGTATCTTGGGCGATACCATAGAAAAGATCGCATATGAGAAGGCTGGAATCATAAAGGGTTCCGTTACCGTCATCTACCCTAACATGGATCCTCAAGCGGAAAAAGTGATCACTCAACAATGCCAAAAAGTGGGGAGCAAGCTTGTAAAACCCTCTTTGGATACTTTGGAGGTCTTGGAAGAAGGTTTGGATGCCTGCACATTCAACTATCGTGGAGAACAGTACGAAAAACGCCTGACCGGCTTGTATCAAGTTTATAATGCCATAACGGCGATATCCGTATGCGAAGAGCTGAAAACATACGGCTTTGATATCCCCCAAGACCGGATCAAACGCTCAATCAAGGAAACCTTCCTGCCAGCAAGGGTGGAAAAGCTGTCTCAAGAACCTCTGGTCCTACTTGACGGATCTCATAACCCCGAGGGGATCAAAGCTCTATCCGAGATCTTAAGCACTCTTTCGGACAAAGATATGACCATCGTCATGGGAGTTTTGGCAGATAAGAACTACGAACAAATCTTACAGATCCTCTCCTCTTATGGGAAGTGTTTTATCGCCGTGCCTGTACAAAACCCCAGAGCTCTTCCTCCTCAAGAATTGAAAAAGGTCGCCCAAACTTACTTCAACAATGTTTCAGCCTTTGAAGACCTTTCAGAAGCATTGGGCGAAGTGGTCAGAACCTGCAATAAGAAGAGTGTCATTGTGGTTTGCGGTTCTCTCTATCTTGCAAATGTCGCTCGCCCCTTGTTGATGGAAAGAATTGATAAGACCTTTGGCACAAAATAAGAGCAAAAGAGGGTCGCTGTATATAGAATAGACAATCTTATATAGCGACCCTCTTTATCGCCTTCATACTGATACCGACACACTTTGAAACCCGAACCATAACGATTTCGTTGCATTGCCCGATTATCTGTATGAGCGTTTTTTATACTGTTATCTATTAAAACTGAGAGGTTAAACGCTTTGAAGCATATCATCCTCCAAATTGTTTTTCGATAATTGATATATGTTCCATACCCGGAATTTCAAACGGAGAATAGTATTAACACAGGACTCGGGTATGAAAGTGAAAATGAAGAACGATAATTCTGCTACGGAGAGCAGGTGTGACTTGCGATTAGCTAAAAAAAGAGTCTGACAAGCAAGCATCGTATAGGCTCAAAGGGCAAGTGCAGTGAGTTACAAAGTTTGCTAAGCCGTTCCAAACGAGTGAAACATCGATATAAAGCAGTTGTTTGAGCGTCAAAAAGTTCTAACGCTATGTGTCACAACTCGGCTTTCCATGGAGATACAAATCTCTTCCATTATCAGCGTACAGGAATAACGGCTATTCAAACTCTCTGATCAGTCTTAGATCTGCCAGTCAATCCCAAATCCATATACTTTTTGCAAAAACTCGTTGGTTTTTTTGAAGTGACCGTTTCCCCGGAAACCGCGATGTGCAGAGAGAGGGCTCGGGTGTGCCGAAGTGAGGACAAGGTGCTTATTCTCATCGATCATTGATTTTTTCGCTATGGCATTGGAACCCCACAGGAGAAAAGCTGCCGGCTCCTTTCTCTCATCGACCAGTTGGATGACCCTGTCGGTAAACATCTCCCAACCTTGGCCTTTATGGGAATTTGCCTGTCCTTCCCGAACGGTAAGGACCGTGTTGAGCAAAAGAACTCCCTGTCTTGCCCACTTCATAAGATAGCCATGATCGGGAAAAGAAGTCCCAAGCTCTGATGAGATCTCCTTATAGATATTGACCAAGGAGGGAGGGATCCGAACCCCTTTTTGCACAGAGAAGGCCATTCCGTGTGCCTGTCCCTCTCCGTGATAAGGGTCCTGTCCCAAAATAACCACCTTGACATCATGGTAATCCACTATTTTTAATGCTTCAAAGATATGGTACATATCAGGATAGATCGTCCTTGTGCGATATTCACTCTTCAGAAATTCTCTCAATTTCAAATAATAGGGCTTTTGAAACTCCTCTTCCAAAAGCTCATCCCATGTATTTTCAAAGCTTACCATTTCGCCCCTCCTTAAACAAATCTGAAAACAGGATAAAACGACAACATCCCTACATTCGTTTTGCAGATACCCGTTTTCCTTTTATCAAAATATGGTTGCATTTTTTTTGAATGTTTTTTGCCGCCTCTTCCTTTACATCAAAGTAGGTGATATCCCTCATAATATCGATGGCGCCGATTTGGCGACCCGAGATATTGCAACGTCCGGCGATCGTAGCAACGATATCCGCAGGCAAGACTCTATCCATCCTCCCGATGTTGAGTTGAAAACGAACCATCCCTTTTTCCTTGGAGTGCCTCTTGGATTTTTTTTCATTGCGCTCTCTCGAGTTTGTTCGGTGCTTTTCTCTTTCATAAGAACGATAATCGATCCTCTCCTGTTTTTGGAAGTTTAAATTCTTCTTCAGAACATTGGCCAGGAAGAGCTCAAGGTTTACTCCGCTCTCCTTCATATCTTCAATAAGATTGAGATAGTATCCGAGGTCGGAATCGGATTGCTCAGAGTTGATTCCGGAAATATACTGTTTTACAACCTTTTCTTTGACACGTTCGTAGCGAGGAATGGTCTCCTCCTTTATCTTACACTTCGCATAGTTCTCAATCCTTCGAAGCCTTTCAACATCTCGACCATACGCAAAACTGTAAGATTTTCCGCTTGCACCGGCGCGACCTGTACGTCCTATCCTATGGACATACTGTTCCTCTTCAATGGGAAGGTCATAATTCACAACAAGATCGACATCTCGAATATCTAAGCCTCGAGCAGCGACATCGGTTGCAATAAGCATACTGATCCCTCCGGTTCGAAACCTTTCAATCACCATATCACGCTTCTGCTGCTTCAGATCTCCGTGAAGACCCTCCACCGAATATCCCCGGTTTTGCATATCGACAACGAGTTCGTCGACCATCTTCTTCGTGTTGCAAAAAACAATCGATTTTCCGGACTCTTCAAGCTCCACGATCCTGCTGAGAACCTCTGCCTTATCCGAGTTCTTAACCTTGATGTAGATCTGCTCTATCTGATCCACGGTCATCGTCTTGTTTTTCACCTTGATCTTTTCAGGATCGTTCAGGTATTTTTGAGAAAGTTCTATGATCTCTGCGGGCATCGTTGCCGAAAAGAGCATGGTCTGTCTCTCCTCGGGAACCTCGTTCAGAATCGCTTCTATATCCTCTACAAACCCCATATCAAGCATCTCATCCGCTTCATCCAGAACCACAAATTGGACCGAATCCAATTTCAAGGTTTTTCGTTTGATATGGTCCATCATCCTTCCGGGAGTACCTATTACAATATTCACATTCTTTTTCAGGGATTTGATCTGTTTTTCGATATATTCTCCTCCATAGACTGGCAGAGACTTGATCTTTGTGAACTTACAGAGTTTGTCGATCTCACCGGACACCTGAACTGCCAACTCCCTCGTAGGACAAATAACCAGGGCCTGCACTTTTTTGGTGTTGTTTTGCAGGATGTGTTCCAGGATAGGGATGCCGAAGGCAAAGGTTTTTCCCGTCCCTGTTTGAGACTGACCTATAATATCCCTGCCTTCCAGAGCAATCGGGATCGCCAATTCCTGAATAAGGGTCGAATTTTCAAATCCCAAGGTTTCCAAGGCTGTGATGATCTCCTCGGAAAGATTCATTTCATTAAATTTTTTCATATACTTCCTTTCCTCTTTCTATGATAAAAAAATCTTCTAAATGTCAAAGCAATTAGAAGATCTATATCCATAAACATTTAAGATTGCACGAACTCCATTTCCAATAAAAAATGGAGGTAAACCGATAAGCCGAGTTCTGTCGTGGACAGTCATCTATCTGGATTTATCGTCACCGATAAACTCTAGCGACCTACCTGCGAGACGAAGACGGGCAACCTTCACAAAAGTCTCTACTTGGTCTTGCTCCGAATGGGGTTTACATGGTCGATATGTTGCCATATCGCCGGTGAGCTCTTACCTCGCCTTTCCACCCTTACCAATCTTCATTGGCGGTATCTCTCTGTTGCACTATCCTTGGAGTTGCCTCCACCAGACGTTATCTGGCATTCGTGCCCTGTGGAGCTCGGACTTTCCTCATGCGGGGTCAAAAACACTTCAGCCCTGCACGCGACTGTCTGGTTTACCTGCTTACTAGAATAGCACAGATCGAACGATTAAGCAATCGAATACGCGGATTTATTTTTTGTTGTAAAGTGAAAAACTTATCTCCACTTCCGTTTTTATATTTCAATACAATACAGATATTACCGTTTTTTTAATCGAAAATTGCCCTCCATCCCCTTTGTTTGGACCTTCCCACATAAAAAAATTTCCTTGAGAAGAGGCTCTCAAGGAAATCTGAGGATTGTTATTTTCTGTACTTTAACATATTTTTGATTTCAGCCAAATTATCGTTGATATTGAAGAGAATAATTGCAAGTTCCGCCCATATCCGTACAACAAAGGGTCCTATCAAAATAACCAGAATTCCGGAGAGGATCTGTCTGTTCCCCCACATATCTCGGGTAAAAATCATTCCAATCCCTGTGATAATAACTCCGATCAACATCAGAAAATAGAGGACTTTTATGATTTTCCCGGCAATCATATTGTCGAAACTCAAAAGTTTGGAAAGAAAAGGTCCCCCTTGATTCCTTGCATTGTTTCCAAGCTGCTCAAATCTTTCGCTTGCCTCTTTTTTAAAGTTTTCTGCAGCTCCCTTAAATTCTTCGTAATTTTTGTTGTTTTGATCGTTCATGATATTACCTCACTTTTCTTACAATAGTGTTCTACCTTCTTAAATTATAATACAAAATAAAAGAAAAAGAAAACCTATTTTACACGATATTTACAATCTCCTGTTATTCCACTACCCGTTTCATTGTCAACTGTCTATACAATTCCTTTTCTTTGGAAGAAACGAAGGTATGTAGAATTCCTTCCACTTGTGCTGTTATTCATCAGAATGTACGGTTGTATCCGTCCATTCTATGCGCTTTATCATTATCCGGTTTTAGGAGTGTCTATAAATGAACATGGATTCGACTTCCTTTTCTACAAGAAGAGAGTCTTTGCTCAAACAGTCTCACAAGAAGAAACCATTGCTTCCTTTTCTTTCTTTGAAAGTTTTTTGATTTCGAACTCTCTCTTCATCGCCTTCTGCCTGCTCGAACATTCTTCGGTATAAACGATCCGAACAGGCCGCCTTGCCCTCGTGTACTTCCCTCCCAAACCTTCATTGTGCTTTTTTACCCTTGTTTCGACGCTGTTGACCGTATATCCGGTATACAAGCTGTTGTCGGAGCAACGTACCATATAGACAAAATATTTCTTCACTTGTTCCCCCATAGTTTCTTCTCCGTGATTAACCCAAATCTTTAAAGTAATGCTCCTCACATTTCAAGATCAAAGCTGCGCCGAGTTGCCAAAACAGCATACATCCTCTAAGCCGTTCGAATTCATATGATTCAAAATTCGATCTTCTTTTGCACAGGTATGCCGATCCCATTCACACTTTCCTTTATCGAACACCGCTAAATCATTTCTATTGTAAGGCAAAAAAATATTTTTTTCCATACTTATATTTACTCCTATGATAGAAAGATGGTATGATAATAGTTAATTGTATTTGTCCAAATTAATATAAGGAGGTCAAACTCATTGATAGAACTGATCAACGTTTCCAAAACATTTGATACAAAAACAGGCACAATCCACGCTCTGAAAGATATCAACCTTTCGATCGACAAAGGAGACATCTACGGGATCATAGGGTTCAGCGGTGCGGGAAAAAGCACCTTGGTAAGATGTATCAACTTCTTAGAAGTGCCTACAAAAGGAGTTGTAAAAATAGACTCTACGGAGCTGCATACCCTCACTCCTGTACAATTGAGAGAAAAGCGAAAAAACATCGGGATGATCTTCCAACACTTCAACCTTATGTACAACATCGATGTCTTCGATAACATCGCTGCACCCCTGAGAAGACAAGGCTATTCAAAGGATGAGATCGACAAAAAAGTACATTCCCTGCTAAAACTTGTAGGACTCGAAGATAAGATACACTCCTATCCCCGACAGCTGAGCGGAGGACAAAAACAACGGGTCGCAATCGCAAGAGCTCTCAGTAACGATCCGCAGATCCTTCTCTGTGATGAAGCTACTTCCGCCCTCGATCCGAATACAACCAAGTCTATTCTTCAGCTTTTAAGAGAGATCCATCGAACAACGGGGATTACCGTTGTCATCATCACCCATCAGATGGAAGTAGTCAAGCAGATCTGCACTAAGGTTGCAGTCATGGAAAACGGAGTTATCGTAGAGAAAGGGTCTTTGTTTGAGATTTTCTCCTCGCCGAAGAGTACGATTGCACAGGACTTTGTATCTCAAACCATGCACACGCAAGAATTTCTGGACAAGATGAAGGATGAGAACAGGACCTTGTACAAGATCTCCTTCCTCGGAGAGACAACCCATCATCCCCTGATTGCTGAAGTGATCAAAAATTACGATGTTTTGATCAATATTTTGTTCGGAAATATCGAAAAAATATCGGATTCTTTTATCGGAAGTCTGTATGTCGAGATCCTCGGAGAAGACAAAAAAATAAAAGAAGCAATCGACTTTATGCAAAGTAAGGGCACAAGAATCGAGGTGGTTTCACATGCTTAGTCAATACTTCCCCAATATGGTGGAATTATATCCGGAACTTTTAAAATCTCTTTGGGAGACCTTCTTTATGATAGGAATATCGGGCTTTTTCTCCACCCTCATCGGCATCCCTTTGGGTGTTGTGATGTTGATAACTTCAAAAGGACATATTCTGGAAAATACCTTTGTATACTCTACTCTTTCAAAAATCGTCAATGCCGTCCGTTCAGTGCCTGCGATCATTTTATTCGCAGCATTGACAGGGATTACGAGAATGGTCATGGGTACAAGTATAGGGCTCAAAGGCTCTTTGTTTCCTCTTACGATCGCCTGTATCCCCTTTTTGGCAAAGCAGGTAGAGCTTGCTCTCTACAGTGTCGACTTGGGTGTGATCGAAGCCTATACCGCAATGGGTTTCTCTCCTTTTCAGATCGTTATCAAGGTGATCTTAAGAGAAGGCCTCGGGGGAATCATCAACGCAATTACAGTATCTCTTATCAGCCTGTTAAGCTTTTCAGCCATCGCAGGTTCGATAGGAAGCGGAGGACTCGGTTATTTTGCGATAAGGTACGGCTACCAAGGCTTTAAACAGGATGCGATGATCGTAACCGTTGTTGTTATCTTACTCATCGTCTATCTCTTGCAGGGGATCGGAGACTTCCTTGCCCGAAAAGTCACGCACTAAAAAAATACGGCACAATTCTAAAAACAGAGTAAAGCCGTTTTCACACAAAGAGAAGAATTCTTCAAAGTATTTATTTCACAAGCTTTTTGTTCTGAATAAAACAATAGAACAACCAAAATTTCCGTTTTATGAGCTGTTTCCTCTAAGACCATAGAGGTTACTATTATCAAATAAAAGCATGGATATATCTGTTTTTTGACAATGAGAAGCTGTTTTTCTTCTATGGGTCATAGATTGTTTATATCCATAATTTGGTATAAGCAATAGCAGAAATACCTGTTCAGGACTTCGTTTTATACTATTCTTCAATAGAAGTATGGTTATATCTACTTTATGATTACGAACATCCGTGTTATCTTCTGTGGAGTACAGGTTTCGGATATCCATAGCTCAAATGAATACTAGTATTAGAGCTGATAAAATATAAATCATCGATATAAAAATAGCACTATGAATCCTTGACACAAAAAAGACCCTTGTTGTACCAAACTGTGAAGATCGATCCGATCTTCACAGTTTGGTCCTCTATAGCAAAGGGTCTTTTCTTATGAAATATTTTTTTGAGCGGATATCATCTTGAACTCAAGATCACTACCGACTTCTGTATTGCCAAGTCGTTCAGACCGACGCTTTTATCCGCTCGAACTCTTGTTATTGATATTCTCCACTCTATGAGCGACAAAATAGATTTTTATATTTGAACTTTCGGATAGGTTCAATATATGACTACTGAAAATGACTTGAAGGATTATAGTTCAACACATTCAACCTGTCAATTTTATAGATAATACTATAAATAGGAGATAAGAGCATTTAGAGCGTTTTTTACGATATACCTGTCTTCTCCGACTTTAAGAAGGAATAATAACCCGCTACAAACAGGAAGATAAGCGAAAAAATTGCATAGTGCTGATTCCCTGTAACCTGAGATACGACCGAGACGATGAAGGTACCTATGACGGAAGCTCCCTTTCCAAAGATATCATAGATCCCGAAATACTCTCCCGATTTTTCAGGAGGAATGATCTTTGCATAATAAGAGCGGGACAGCGCTTGAATGCTTCCCTGAAACATCCCTACCCCTACAGCCAGTATCCAGAATTCAAACAACCGATCCAAGGTGACTCCGTAAAGAGCGATCAAGGCATAGGCAATGATACAGAGTTTAAGCAAAGTCTCCGTCTTTATACGCTTAGAAAGATATCCGAAAAGGAGCGCAAAGGGAAAGGCAACCACCTGAGTCAACAGGAGGGCCATTATCATCCCATTACTCGACAATCCCAAGGACGAGCCGTAGGCCGTTGCCATATTGATAATAGTGTAGACTCCATCGATGTAAAAGAAGAAGGATGCCAAAAACCAAAACACCTTCGGATTCTCTTTGATCTCCATCGCGGTTTCAGCAAGCTGATCAAACACCTGCTTCGGTCCCTTCAATCGATCCATATAGGTCTTTTGTCGATAAGAGAACATAAGAGGAAGGGTAAAAAGGATCCACCAAACGGCTATAATCAAAAAGACCAAGTTCATCACCGAAGAGAGATCCATGGAAAAAACCTCTTTTTTCGTTATGAGAAAAATACAAAAAACAAAAGGAATACATGAACCGATATAGCCCCAAGCATAGCCTCTGGAAGAAACAAAGTCCATTCTTTCCTCCGTCGTAATATCGCCCAGCATACTGTCATAAAAAATCAGAGAACCGTTGAAACCCGTTTTGGCCAAAACATAGACGATCAAAAACACAAGGTAGTTGGATACACGAGGTTGAAAAAAACAACCGGCCACTCCCAACAGAACAAAGAAAAAAAACATACGCTTTTTCCCGAAAGATGTATCCGATATCGCTCCCAACACCGGACCGCACAAGGCTGTGATTAAGGTCGATATCGTAACCGCATAACCCCAATAGGCCAAAGAAACATCCTCGCTCACTCCTCCTTGAGTTGCAAGCCGGGTGAACATGATCGGTATCATTGTAGTTGCGATCAGGATATAGGCCGAGTTACCTATGTCGTACAAAATCCAGTTTCGTTCATTTCTTCTCTGTTCCACTATGCTTTCCTCCCATTGAAATTATAGAAAAACTCCTCCGGATAATCGCTCCCCCCACGAGAAGCGTTCAAGACTTCTCTTATATATTCAGGCGCTCTCACCTTGGTCGTCTCAATCAATTCTCTTAGGATGCGATTGGTTTTCAAGGCCTGAGACATCGGTCTCTGTTTCGTGATGATGGGAATATATTTGTGAAACTTCATCTTTTTCATAATGGCAAACAGTGCTTTTTCGGTAAAAACGTTCGGACTGTGCAGAACCCTCTTTACCCTCCGAAAGTCCCGAATACTTTCTTTTACCATATCGTAGTTGCAAGAAGGATAGGCCGAATAGGCCTTTAAGATGACATCGGCATCCAAACTCTTCGCAATAAGTTCCCATTGCTTGAACTTGGTCGCCTTATATCCGTCTTTCTCCATATAGTAACGATCGAGTTCCGTTTCAATATCGATATGTCCATACCCCTCTTCGATCGACGCATCTACCGTGGGGTGGATGGTAACATCCACCAAAAAATGAAGGGAACACCCTATGAGATAAGCTGCCAAAGGGTCCTTTTCCAAACTGTATTTCTCGACCGGTTTCCAAAAGTCTATAAAGGGTTTGTTATGGATCCTCTCTCCGAGATTTCCCCCTTTTTTTACCGAGGACATTTGGAAAAAGAACAAGTCCGGCCCCTGTGCTCCGAATTGATAATACTCCCTGTGCTCCCCTATGAGCTCCTTTGCTTCTTCGGGAAGGAAGGGGTAGACGGAAGCATTGAGATGGTGGTGTGTATAAATACTTGCCATAATTGTTTGTACCTCATTTCTTAGTTTAAAAAGATCTCCCTCTTGTTATACTACTTTAACAGACCATTGTTCGGCATCGAGAACCTCATCTACGAAGTCTCTATAGAAGTCGGGATCGTGTGAAACGAGCAAGACGGTACCCTTGAATTCTTTTAAAGCTCTCTTCAACTCATCCTTGGCCTCCACATCCAAGTGATTGGTAGGCTCATCCAAGACCAGTACATTGATCTGAGAAAGCATGACCTTACAAAGCCTTACCTTTGCATTTTCTCCTCCGGATAAAACCATCATTTGAGAAGTAATATGCTCGTTAGTCAAACCACACTTCGCCAACTCCGAACGAATCTCGTGATTTGTCATCGAGGGATAAGAATTCCAGATTTCTTCAATCGCCGTGTTGGAATTTTTCTTGTTATCCTCCTGTTCGAAATATCCGATCTCGACATGCTGACCGAGATGAACCGCCCCTTCGATCGCCGCTTGTTTTCCAAGCAGAGTTTTGAGTAGGGTGGATTTTCCGATGCCGTTTACTCCTCGGATCGCTATCTTTTTATTGCGTTCGATTTCCAAGTCAAAGGCTTTGGTCAAGGCTTCGTCGTAACCTATCACAAGCCCCTTGGCTTCAATAACGACTTTGGAAGGTGTTCGAGCTTCTTTGAACTGAAAAACGGGTTTGATCTTCTCCTTGGGACGTTCTATCATCTCCATCCTGTCAAGTTGCTTCATTCGGCTCTTTGCACGACCGGTAGTGGAGATCCTGGCTTTGTTTCTGGCAATAAAATCTTCCAAACGTTCTACTTCCTTCTGTTGACGTTCATAGGCCTTTTCATGTTGGAGTTTTTTGAGCTCGTATAGACGCAAAAACTCGTCATAGTTTCCTACATATCTCGTCAATTCGCAATTTTCAACATGATAGATAATATTGGTGACCGCATTGATAAAAGGAATGTCATGAGATATCAGGATAAAGGCATTCTCATAAGAGTTCAAAAAACGCTTAAGCCATTCGATATGCTCAAAATCGAGGTAATTTGTCGGCTCGTCCAGTAGAAGGATGGTCGGATTTTGCAGCAGAAGTTTCGTAAGCAAAACTTTGGAACGCTGGCCCCCGCTCAGATCGTTTACTGCTCTGTCCAAACCGATATCTTTGAGTCCAAGTCCTCCTGCCACCTCTTCAATCTTGGAGTCGATGACATAAAATCCGCTGTCCTCAAGAATGGTTTGGATCTCTGCGGAATCCTCCATCAACTTTGTCAACTCCTCGTCCGATGCACTCCCCATCCTGTCATAAATAGAGTTCAGCTCCTCTTCAAGTTCATACATATGTGAAAAGGCAAGTCGCAGATTTTCACGAATACTCGTCCCTTCTTTTAAGGAACTGTGTTGATCGAGGTAGCCGACCTCCACCCTGTTTGACCAGATCACATCTCCGGAATCCGGCATCAGATTGCCGGTAATAATATTCATAAAGGTCGATTTTCCTTCCCCGTTGGCACCGATCAAGGCCACATGTTCTCCCTTTAAAAGACGAAAGGACACATCCTCCAATATACTTCTTCCACCGAAACCGTGGGTAATATTCTTCACTGTAAGCAAACTCATAACGTCTCCTTTGATTATCCTGACACTTTTATCAGGTTTTATACTATTATGCTTTTAAACCGTTGATATCCGTATTTGTGCGTCCACAAGAGCTAAACGGATTTTTGCAGTGACAACATCGATATGACCACTTTTTATGGGACAATAGTATTACTTTAAGAGATACAAAAGATATCTCAAATAACTCGATGTATATTTAAAGATACCAAGAAATCTCCCCTGTGTCAAAGAAAATATAACGACCAGCTGAGGTTCCTGCACAAGCAAAGGAGATATAAGATTTTTAGTCCTATACCTCCCGACTTCTACAAAATGTTTACTGTAACAAAAGATCCTCCGTCTTGTTATCATCACAGATAAACAGGGGATACTGATTTCAGAACAAGCACTTTTATACTACTATTCCTTTAAATAATGGATATCAACGATTTGCACTCCTATAGAAGAGAACACGAATTTTCGTGGTTGCAAAACAGATATAACCATACTTCTATCGAAGAACAGTATTAGATGCACTTCCACAAAAAAACGGGGCAACACCGCTGTAGCGGCATATTGACAGTTCCCTTATTTTTTGCATCCTTTGTTATAACGAAGAAAGGCTGATGGCACATTGAGGCTTACATAAACTTAAATGAAACAATACACTACACAATCCGAAAAATCAACGCTCGATCAACGTTGTACTGATAATAAAATGCTTAAAAATATTGATATAGTAAGTTTTTGTGTTTTATAGACTCAAAAGAATCAGTGATTGCCTTTGTACGGTGTTTTCCCTAAGCGAAATTAATTGCAACTGCCGCAAACACAAAGATAGACGCTACCAAAAACAGTACAGCCTGCATTTTTATTTGAAATTTCACCCATTTTCCCCAGTCCAATCTGGCAGCACCCAAGACCGCCATCAATAATCCCGATGTCGGAACGATTAAGTTTGTCAATCCGTCTCCTAATTGGAAGGCAAGGACCGCAACCTGTCTGGTCACTCCCGCAAGGTCTGCCAAGGGAGCCATCAAAGGCATGGTAAGAGCAGCCTGACCAGACCCCGATACAACGAAGAAGTTGAATACGGACTGGAAGATATACATAATCCAAGCCGAGATCGACGGGGAGAGGTTTGCGATACTATTCGCTGCCGAATTTAATATCGTATTTAAGACTGTTCCGTTGGTCGGATCGGTCCCACCGAGAACAAAAATGATTCCTTGGGACATTCCAACGACCATGGCCGGAGCAAGAAGATCCTTAGCCCCATTGACGAACGACTTTGCTATGCCGTTGACATCTGTATCGTTAAGCCTAAATACAACTGCAATGATTCCCGCAACAAGACCCATTGTAAAGAACTGTGTAGCAATCTCGGGAATATAATACCCTTGCTTTGTAACACCCCAGATAACCCAAACCATCGTTAAAACTAAATCCAATATAATGAGTTTATGACCCAAACCGAAATCCATATTTTGATTCTTGGTTTTTTCGAAATCTTCCCTAAAGAAAGCATCGGATTCATAGGACACAGAGGCCTGAGGATTTTTCTTTATCTTGGATGCATAGAACATAATAAAAACAATAGTAATAACATTGAAAACAAGCCACATAAAAATCCTGAAATTAGCACCGCTCATCACCGGAATCCCTGATACCCCCTGAGCGATCGCAACGGAAAAGGGGTTCATCCAAGAGGTCGCAAAACCTATCTGAGTTGCCACATAAGTAATCGTAATACCAACAACCGCATCATAACCCATAGCAATTACCATGGGAACAACGATCATAACGAAGGGAATGGATTCTTCCCCCATTCCAAAGACGGCTCCTCCCAAAGAAAAAAGAATGAAGAGCACGGGAATCAAGATAAACTCTTTCCCATTGAACCTTGAGATCATCTTCATGATCCCACCTTCGATCGCGCCGGTTGAAAGTACAATACCGAAGGCTCCTCCTATAACCAAAATAAAAGCTATAACACCAATGGCACTCCCGTACTTATCTCCGGTCACAAAACCTTCAAACATATAGTTTAGAAAACCCGGTTTGCCATCCGCATCGGAAGCAAAAAGTTTGACCCCTTCCTTCAGAGGCATTCCGTTTTCATCCTGCACATATTGGAAAGTCCCGTTTTTAATTACAGTCCTGGTTTTTTCAGCTCCATCGACCGTATATGTAATCTGCTCCGTTTCAAAGTGTCCCTTAGGTACCATGTAGGTCAATAAAGATGCGATCACAACCACAAAAAAGATGATAACAAAAGTGTCGGGAACCTTAATCCCTTTGTTTTTTCCTGTCTTAAAACCCATTTTAATCTCCTCCTAATATAATATCTCCTTTATAGTATCCGATATCAACTTTTTTTGCAAGTAGGAGATTTGTAATTAGAGAAACACCGCACATAACTCAGAGGTTTTTATCTGTAGTAGCTGACCAAGAAAAAACATCTAAAATCAAGGGTTTTTGATCTCGATTTTTTCTTCGGGAAACTCCCCTCCACTGCTTTCCTTGTGTTATCATCATGAGGTGTTTCTCTAATTTTTTCATCTCTTTGCATACCTGTGATATCCCTTGACTTCATAACCTTTACTCTTCAGGAGATATAAATACTAAGAAGATTTGAGAATCTAGGAAGTTTTACTTCTCAACTTCACATCATTGAGCATCTTCATAAAACTCCGTTTCTATCGGAAGATTTTTCCGTTCCAGTTTCTTTTCTACACGTTCCTTAACCAAGGTGTAAATCACAGACATCACCGGAACAGCAATGACAATAGCGGAGATCCCTCCGATAGCACCGCCGAGGAAGATGGCAAGCAAAACCCAAAAACCCGACAATCCTGTAGAATCACCCACTATCTTCGGGGCTATAATGTTTCCGTCTATCTGCTGCAATACCGTAACCAAAATAACAAACCAGATCGCCTTGATCGGATCGACCATTAATATAAGAAAGAAGCTCGGTATACCTCCCAAAAAAGGTCCTATCATAGGGACTATGTTCGTGATCATAATCAAAACTCCTATGATAAAGGCCAAAGGGATACGTAGGATCAACATCATCACAAAGGTAATCAAACCTACGATGAGCGCGTCAAGCAGCTGACCGGCAATATAGTTGCGGAAAGTCTCATTGACCATATAAGAAATTCGAAAGATTTCTTTGACCGTATTTTCGTGAAAACAAGCATAGAGGACCTTCTTTATTTGAGATTGGAATCTCTCCTTTCCACTTAAGAAGTAAATGGAGATGATGACTCCCATTCCCACGTTCATCAGGCTGTTTGTAAATCCGGTCGAGAAGCTGATCACCTTGGGAAGCAGAGATTGTAAGACCTTAAGTATCCTTTGACTTATATCTCCGATATCAAACATATTTTCGATGTCTTCCCCCAAGACGGGACGGATCATACTCGAGAGTGCAAATTCATCCTCCCAGCGTGTAAGCATTTTTTCAAAACGCGTTATATACTCGGGCATCATTTCAATCAACTGGTTTAGATTGTAAATCAATTGAGGAAAAAAGATGGATGAGATCAAAAACAAAACCAAGAGAACGATCAAAAAGGTCAAGCCTATTGCAATTCCTCTACATAATCCTGAACGATCCTTTCTCCTACACAAGATTTTTTTCAGTGAATCATCTATTTTTTGCATCGGTTTGAGCATAAGAAATGAAATGATGAACCCGTAGATAAACGGCGTCATCATCTTAAAAAAATGATTGATAAATCTGATCCCCAACGGAAAGTTTTTGATAAGAAAGTAGAACAATACAGCTACACAAAGAGAAGCGCTGTACACTTGTATCTTTTTCATCATCTCTTTCTTTTCGGAAGCTTCCATACATCCTTCCCCCTTTTTGACAAGCGGGAATAGCCTTTTATCACAAGGCTACTCCCTGATATTCTGATGGAAACACATAAAATCCAAAAAAGCTCTCAACAGTATTCATTTCACAAGTTTCTTGTAAAGTGCATAGAAAGTGCCAGTCATGTCTTTGGGCAGTATTTTTCCATGCAAATGAAAACCTATTCGGACATATGATAAAATGTCCAAATCGAAACTTCTGAAAGGGTCGGATGAGGAACCATAGCCTCTCGTATCGCCCTGTGGTCTTGAGGATCCAGATATCTCTTTGCCTTTTCTTCTCTAAGTTTAAAGGTTAGAGGACTTCCTATATGCTCATTGATGGGGACAAGGTCCTGTTCTCCCGCATTCATAAGATTTAAGAAAGGCTGGATCAGAATGGATGCTTGTGTACCTACAACATGGATACCCAACATCTTGTTTGTATCCTTGTCTACGATCAGCTTTGCAAAAGCTCCCAATTCATCACCCTTTTCATGTCCGAGGGCATACCCCTTCGCCGTTTCATAATAGTGATTATATCCTACTTTGACCTGATATCCTTGTTCAACAGCTTCTTTTTGAGTCAGACCGACATGGGCTACCTGAGGATAACAGAAGGTAACTGCCGGAACCAGATCGTAACTTGTCCAACGAAATTCTTCCGGCTTCTTATTCATAAAGAGGTTGTGCGCTAAAATATCCGCCTCATAGTTCGCCTTGTGTCTAAACTGCTGTTTTCCGTTGATGTCTCCAAGAGCATATACCCCTTCCACCGAGGTTTCCAAAAATTCATTGGTCAGAATCCATCCTTTAGAATCCGTTTCAATATCTGTGTTCTCAAGTGATAGCAGATTCGAGTTCGCCCTTACTCCCGAGGCAAATAAAACCTCCTCTGCCGAAACCTCTCTCTCTTCTCCGGTCGTACGTTCTTTTATTACCAAAAACTTCGATCCTGCTTCTTCTCTTATTGATACCGTATCCTGATTTAAGATGACCTCGACTCCGAAGTGTCTCATATACTTTAAGATCTCTGCAGACACTTCCTCTTCTTCACGAGGCAATAACCTCACATTGTGTTGGACCAGAGTTACCTTTGTTCCCAAGGCGGAAAACACATGGGCAAACTCACAACCGATCGGACCACCTCCTAGAATAACAATGCTCTTATAAGGTTTTTGAGGGAATCTGTGCCCGAAAAAGGTCTCGCTCGTCAAATAATCTACACCATCCAAACCTTCGAAAGAATTGATTTTGGTTCTTGCTCCCACGTTGATAAAGATCTTATCGGCACTGAGCTTTTCCTTAGAACCATCTTCCTTGTTTGTAACTTCGATCACCTTATTCTCCAGAAATCTTGCTGTTCCTTCGTAGACATCCAAGTTGTCCGCAGCTTCAAAAAATTCTTTTAACTCTATACTCTCATCGATCTTTGTCCACACTCTTTTAGATAAGAGATCAAAGTCTACGACGGGTTTTTCAACTCGAATACCAATCTTGGAATAGCTTTGCATCTCACGGATCGCATCGGCGACGCTTACCATCACCTTTGTAGGGATACAACCTCTTGTGAGGCAAGTACCTCCAAACTTGTCCTTTTCGATCAAAGCACACTTGGAGCCATTCTTCAATGCTTCTTCGATAATAATATTGCCTGCACCCGTACCTATTACAATAACATCATACTTCTTCATAATCTGTCTCTCCTCCTCTTAACTATTCCAATTCATACCCTGATACACACTGTTTAAATCCGGGACCTGTGCCGAGAGATTTTCGTTTTATAGAAACATAAGAGGGGTGCTACACAATTTACAGAAACGTATAAAACTGTTTTCACTCATACAAATTTTTTGAACACATTTATTTCAGAGCTTTGTTGTACCCATATCAAAAACAAGATATCGCTTTATACTCTTCTCCAACAGGAGTACCGATATATCTATTTTTCGATCGCGAAAAACTATGTTGTCTTCTATGGGTCACAGATCGTTTATATCCACTACTCAAAAGAATAGTAGTATTAGGTGTTTCGCGACCTCACGGCAGAGCGTCCTCCTTCCAAAAAAACAAAGGGATACATCTGTCCTGCTGTTTCGAAACGGAAAACGCAAAACAAATGCATCCTGATATATGCACGATCACTCATGCAAAAAACGGTATTTTTCTTCCAAAGGTCTTCCCTTTGTGATAATAGCACTTCCCAAACAGATTTCCCCGTCGTAAAACACGGCTACCTGCCCCGGGGTTATGGACTTGACCTTCTCGTCATACACTACACGGATAGATCCGTTTTTCGTCTCATAAAGGGTGACAGGAATGTCCTTCTGACGATATCGGAACTTGGCTGCAGCCTTGAACGGAAAAACCGGTTTCTCCGTAATCCAAGTCGCCTGCTCTCCAAGCAACTCCGTCGTAAACAAAGCGGGATGATCGGTGCCTTGAGCGACATACAAGATATTCTTTTTCAAGTTCTTCCCGACGACAAACCAAGGTTCTCCGCTGCCGACTCCCCCTATCCCGATCCCTTTTCTCTGACCGATCGTATAATGAATCAAACCGGAATGCTCTCCTATTACCTTACCATCTACCGTAAGGATCCTTCCCTTTGTCGATAGGAGATACTTGTCCAAAAAGGCATCGAAGTTTCTTTCACCGATAAAACAGATTCCTGTGGAATCCTTCTTCGCAGCAGTATAGAGCTTATGCCGCTCAGCGATGGATCGAACTTCCATCTTGGTGAGTTCTCCGATCGGAAACAGGGTCTTGGAAAGTGCTTTTTCCGTGATGCGGGACAGGAAATAACTCTGATCCTTGTTCTCGTCCCTTCCTCTTGCCAGATAAAACCTTCCATCCTTTTCCAGAACTCTCGCATAGTGCCCCATAGCAATGTAATCAGCTTCCAATTTTAGAGCATAATCTAAAAAGGCATTGAATTTGATCTCCTGATTGCACATAACATCAGGGTTGGGAGTTCTTCCGTTCTTCAACTCATCCAAAAAGTAAGAAAATACCCTGTCCCAGTATTCCTTCTCAAAATTCACAGTATAAAAAGGGATGTCTAAGGCTCCTGCAACCCTCATAACATCCTCATAATCCTGCGTAGCGCTACAAACTCCGCCCTCATCTTTTTCATCCCAATTCTTCATAAACAGACCTATGACCTCATAACCCTGCTGTTTTAACAAGACAGCTGCAACGGATGAATCAACACCGCCGCTCATACCTAAAATAACTCGCTTCATTCCTCTTCCTCATTACTCATTTTTTAAAACCGTTATATTTTACTTTTAGTACAAAAATTTATTCAAAAAAACAAACAAAGCAACATCGGATTTAAGAATACCCGTTCAAGCAATTCATTCTCTTACATCCTGTAAGTTTCAGCCATTTTATAGCTTATCCCATAGACTTTTCGATGGGATTTCAGCTAACACTGCAAAGCTGTTTCCAACTCCATCGATGGCCTCAAACTTTGTAAACTTATTTCTTTTTTAGAAGATCCAAATCGTCATACAAGCCTGCTTTGATGGCTCTCAAGAACAACTCGGCGGATTGCAAATTCGTTGCCAAAGGAATCATATGAACATCACAGATCCTAAGCAAAGCCTGTACATCCGGTTCGTGAGGCTGACTGGTTAGAGGATCTCTTAAAAAAATCACGAGATCCATATCTCGGTTGGAAACCATCGCGCCGATTTGCTGATCTCCGCCCAAAGGACCCGAATTCAGTCGAATGACGTTCAAACCTGTTCCTTCCATGATACTCTTACCTGTAGTTCCCGTTCCGTACAGAACATGTTCGGATAAGATCTTCTTGTATGCCAAACAGAAGTTGACCATCAACTCTTTTTTGTTATCATGAGCTATTAATGCTATATTCATCTCTTCCCCTTTTTATACTATTTTCATTTTAAGTCATCATATCAGAGAACTTTCAGAGCCCTTCTACCATAAAAACGTGCATTTCCATCGGATATAGTATTAAAACTGTTTTCTGTTTTTGGAAACATTTAATACCAAAGAAACCGTCATCATCGCGGAGATCATTGAACTTCCTCCGTAACTTACGAAAGGGAGGGTAAGACCCGTGACCGGAATGATACCGATCGTCATACCGATGTTTTGAACAACCTGGTAGAAAAACATAGAAAAACTTCCAATACAGATCAAGGTCCCATAAAAGTCCTTGGATAAGACGGCTATTCTCAATATCCTTATCAAGAAGATAAAAAACAAAAGAAGAATGATTGACATTCCGATAAATCCAAATTCCTCTCCCGCCACGGAAAAGAGAAAATCACTGGACGCAACCGGGATAAAACCGTATTGGCTATAGGTCCCCTTCATCCATCCCTTACCGAACACCCCGCCCGACCCTATTGCCGTTATGGACTGGATTACCTGTAAATTTTCCGTATACAGGGTGGATAAGTCTGAAGGATTGAGAAGAATGTTGACATAGTCGTTAAGCCTCTTTACCTGGTGCGGTTTTAGAGCAAACTTATAGATCAGAGGAAACGAGAGTATAAAACTTGTAAAGCCGAGAAGGATCAATTTTATATCCAGTCCGGCAACAAAAAGCATGCCGAACATAATACACAAAAACACGATCGTTCCTCCTAAATCAGGCTGTATAAAAATCAAAAGAAGAATGGGAACAGGAAACAACAAGGCCTTTACCAGATCTCCCATCTCACTGATCCTTCCCTTTTTATCTTCCAGGTAAGCCGCATACAACAGAATAAACAGGGGTTTTACAATCTCCGATGTTTGGAGGTTGAATACACCAAACATACTTACCCACGAATAAGCTCCGAACTGAGGCCTTCTGATCCCCGGTATCCAAACCAAAAGCAACAAAAAGATACACAGACCGTAGATATACCGGTGGTACTTTTTTATCCTCATATAATCAAACAGAGATGTGGCGGCCAAAAAGCCGAAGCCTATGAGAAACGTTGCAAATTGAATGATGATCCTCTTGAGATCATTTAAGTGTGTCGCGCTCATAAGCAGCACGATCCCCAGCAAGAACAATCCGATCACGGTAAAAAATATCGTAAATTCAAAGTTTTTTAACTTGTCTGTCGCACCTGTTTTTGATTTCATTTTTAAAAACTCCTACACTTTTGCCTACCGATCCTGTGAAACTACTTCATCCGCTTGATAGGCACATTCGCAACCAAAGCTGTCTCCGTTTCGTTCTGTTCATTCTTCTTCATTTTAATCATCTTTATTTCAACCTGTTCTTCATCCACTTCCAAATATTTGGTGATCACGGCAAGCATTTCGATCTTCAGTTTTTCCAAAACCTGAGTGGAATAACCTCCACCTTTATCATGGACGAGGATAAGTTTTAGACGATTTTTGGCGATCGTCTTGGATTTTTGCTCCCCTCTTAAAAAGCTAAACAAGTCCATACGCTTCTCCTTTCTATTTTTTGAACAAACCAAACACTTTTGATAAAAAGGATTCGTTGGCGCTAAGATCCATAATTTCAACTTCTTCTCCCATGACTCTGCATGCGATGTTACAATAAGCCTTTCCCGCCATCGATGTGGGATCATTTGCTGCAGGTTCCCCCGTATTTGTAGAGACCACGATTTTCTCATCTTCGGGGACCACCCCGATCAAGTCAACAGCCAAAATCTCCAAAATATCATCTATATCCATCATATCGCCTCTTTGGACCATATTGGGTTTAAAGCGGTTGATGATCAATCTATGGTCATTAATGGAATGAGCATCCAAAAGTCCGATGATGCGATCGGCATCTCTTACTGCAGACACTTCAGGCGTGGTGACGATCAAAGCTCTGTCCGCGCCTGCGATCGCATTCTTAAATCCGTTTTCTATTCCCGCAGGACAGTCGATCAAAATATAGTCGAAGTCTTTTTTTAATTCTTCACATAGGGCCTTCATCTGATCCGGATTGACAGCATCCTTATCTCTGGTCTGTGCTGCAGGAACCAAGTACAGATTTTCAAATCTTTTGTCCTTGATCAAAGCTTGTCTCAATTTGCATCTTCCTTCTACAACATCGACCAAATCATATACGATCCTATTTTCAAGTCCCATCACCACATCCAAGTTTCTAAGCCCGATATCGGCATCGACGATAACGACCCTCCTATCTTTCAAACTCAATGCAGTTCCAAGATTCGCAGTGGTCGTAGTTTTTCCTACCCCACCTTTTCCTGAAGTAATCACAATTACTTCCGACATATAAACTTCCTCCTTTTACTATCTTCTTGTCAAACACGATTCTATCACAATATTATCATCTTTTATGCTTGCTATCAAAGGCTCTTCTACTGACTTGTCTTTTTCAGACAGGATGGCAATGGAGTTCGATATTCTCAATTGAATAGGTAATAGCCTTTCGGCAAAGACAAAAGTCTCCTTATTTCCGTTCGCTCCTGCATGAACAGTTCCTCTTAGATTTCCAAGGATGATAACATTCCCCGTCGCCTGCACTCTTGCACCCGGATTTACATCTCCTATCACTACAACATGACCGTCAAAGTCCACCAGAGTTCCTGAACGAAGCGTTTCAAAGACAAACTTTGTCTGTTGAGATCCTTTTTCGGAGAAGTGAGAGGGCGATTCTTCTTTAAAAATCTCTTTTTTTCTGCCAACCCCATCTTCAATCTTAGTATCTTGGGTCTGTTTAGGCAACTCAATATCGTGATGCTCCTTCAAAAAACGGGCGATGATATCTTTATCGTTCTCACTTAGATTTTTCGCTTTGATCTCTTTAAAGACCGTATCCTTGAAGAAGTCTTTATTGGAAGACAACTTTTCTTCCAATAACGTGATCGCTTTATAGAGAGTGACTTGATCATCAAAAAAAATGATAAACTCTCCTTTTAAACCTTTGATCTCTATTTCAGGCTTTTGCAACTCAATAATCTCCTTTTATATAGTCTTTATTTTCCGGAATTATCACCTTTAACCAATACCGATTACCATCCGATTTTTATATCCAAAGAAGCGGATACGATGTTTTATTGCCTTATCCACTCAAATTGTTGATATCAGTGCTCTACATTATCATCATTCAAATATTTTTTTATATTTGTAGAGGAGGGTATATCCACTCTTCAACCGTAGAAACGTATGAGGAAACCTACAAACGTGAACTCTTAACCTCCTATGGATTCACAAAATACAGAGGTGCGACAAATCAACCCTTTCAAGAATTTCATCAACTGTCTAAAGTCAATTTTATGCTGATTTTTCTAGCCGTACGGTACTGTCTTAACTGCATCTTCAACAAAAATCTCCCGTCCATTCTATCACTTATTTGCTATGAAATCAACGTTCAGCCCATGAAAAGCGTTTAATTGATCTCATCCGAATAGTTGATCTTTTTTTGAACAGGTACTTCGATAGAAGGCTGAGCATCTTTGTTATTCTTATCCTGTTTTTGAGGTTCGTTCAAACGAAAATATTTTGTATAGATATCCCTTGCCATAGGAGCACCGTAACCTCCGTGACCCCCTTGAACAATTACTGACACAATCGCAATCTCAGGGTTCTCTGCGGGTGCAAACGAAACAAACCATGCAAACTCGTCATATTCATCCTTATAAATATCCAGATCTCTCTTTGATGAAAGGTTTTTGTTAAGTTTCAAAATCGCCTGAACAATGTATTGGTGTTCGGGAAGTTTAAGTTTCGAGTTTTCCTCAAGTTCCTTTGCAAGTTTCAGCACTTCATCTCGTTTTACACCATAAGATCTCAAATGGGAGAGATAATAGTTCTTCTCATCTTTGGTTGGAATATAACCGGGCCTTTGAGCCGTTCCGGTTTTAGATGCGACACTGACCGGAAAATTTTTAAATACATTCTTGGATGTTCCTTCGTCCGAAACATTGATCATCCCCTGAACCAAGTATTTCAAATTATCTTTGTTTTTTAATTCTATCGGAGTTTTCTCAGTTGAATTGACCAGAGCATTTCTCTTTTCCGAATCTACTGTGCGGTTAACCACAGTTACTTCATTCATCACCCCATCATTAGCTAAGGCAGCGATATATCTCGCCAACTGTATCGGTGTGTAAGAGTGAGCCCCTTGACCGATCGCCAAGTTAAAGGCATCTCCTTCCTTCCACCCACTCATCGTATTGAAATAGTCATACTTGATCCTATCGGCAACCGTATTGATGTGCTCTTTTTTTACTGAAAGTTTGGACAAGCGTCTGATCAACTCACCTCTTCCCGGGTTTTCTGTCGACCATGATGTTATTGTTTCGATTTTTTTCGTATATTCTGCGCTTCCCGAACTCACATCTTCAAACTTGTCCTCCATAAACTTGTTTAAAAAAGAACTCAGAGATTTTAAGGTCTTTTCTTTTTCGATTCCGACATTGGGAACCTGCCCCTTCGTCTCTTCTATCTCTATTCCCGTCTTCTCGTCCAAACCGAATCTTTTTGCATAGTCCAATATCTTTTCGGAGTTCATCTCGACATTCATCTTCACATCTTTTGAATAGTCATAACCTACGCTCAGGCAGTACATATAGTAGTTACACGAGTCTCTGATCGCATCGATCAGATTTTCTTTTCCATGAGTCCTTCCCCCATTGCTGCTGTTCCATATCCAACATCCGAATTTATGCTGGCCGATCTCGATAAAACCCTTATCCTGAATCCTGTAATAGGGATCAAGTCCGTTCTCAAGTCCTGCCAAGCCTGTGATCATTTTGAAGGTAGATCCCGGCTGGACCGACATCATTGTGGAAATGTTATATAAAGGTTTAGGAGCCATGGAATCATTGATGTTTTCAGGCATAAGCTTTTCGTATTCCTCCTGGCTGATTCCCAGAACGAACTTATTCGGGTCATAATCGGGATAACTTGCCATGGCAAGCACTTCACCGCTTTTGACATCGAGGACTACCGTTGCTCCCGACTTTGCCTTGTTAAAGACCTTGTTGGTATCCCTCATCTTAATATCTCCCCAATTGCTCGTGTAGGAAGAACCTGTTTGGATGGAGTTGAGAGTCTTTTTGAGAGAATCTTCTACGACCTGCTGCAACTCGTTGTCCGTAGTGATGTATACGGTCTCTCCCGGAATAGGCGCCTGGAAACCCAGACTCTGAACCATCCTGTTTTTTACATCGACTTGGACGATCCGATATCCCGACCTCCCTCTCAGTTTCTCCTCAAAAGCCTTTTCCAATCCCGTCTTTCCGATAATCTCATTGGGGTCATACCCTTTTTCTTTCACATAATAGTCCGTCTCATTCTCACCGATCTTTCCTAAGTAACCCAAGATATGAGAGGTGAACTCTCCATAAGGATAGTATCTTACCGGCTCGACCACGATGCTGACCATGGGAAGATTTAAGGTCTCCTCTTCCAATTGAATAACGGTTTTTTCGCCTATATCGAAGGAGATGTTTATAGGCTGATATTGAAACTGTCTTCTCGAACGCAAAAGATCGTTGAGAATCATAACATCCCTTGCCGATTTTTCATCAAGTCCGTCAGATATCTCATACACCTCCCTTGCAAGTTTGAAGATCTCTTGTGCAGACTTATCCAAATGATCCTTATAGCCTCTTCCGAATGTTCTCTCCATCCATTCTTCTTTTTTGATATCCTGAATGAATCTAAGCTCACTTTTTACGGAAATGGGAGGATAGTAACCGATCTCTATCATCTTCTGTTGGATATCTTTTGCGGTATCTTCCGGATTTATTCGGATCACTCCCTGCTCCGAAAGCAGGTTTGCAAGGATAGAGAAACTCTCTTCCGCAGTTGCATCAGGTTTCAGATTGTTCTTTTCCTTCCATTTTCTTAGTTCTTCATCGTAGATAAAATAATAATACCCTTGATATACCTTGATGGGAAATTCGTCGACCAGCATTTCTTCGTTGGTTCTCAAGATCTTCGACAAGCGGTAGAACATCTTATTTTGATCCTCTTGAGAAACCGATGTATCTTTTGTTACCTGAACATTGAAACTGGGACGATTTCCCGCAAGCAGACGACCGTTTCGATCTCTAATTTCTCCACGAGGAGCCTTTATTTCAATTTTTTTATAGATAAAACTCGCTTCTCTCTTACTGAATACGTCCTCGGAAAATATTGTTAAATACATAATTTTAGCGATCATTACAAAAAAGACCAGCGACAGGACCACATAGAAGATAACAAAGCGACGTTGTATATTATATTTCATAATATTCACCATCTATCCTGAATTTGATAAATCATTTTTTTTATGGGCAGAAACAACAAAGTTCCAAGTACAGTTTCGACAAACACAAAGATCGGAATGTTTGTTGCAACATAGGAGAACATAAAAGCTCTACCGAGATACAACTTATATAATGCAATATAAACCATACTGTACAAAAAAGATGAAAGAAGAAGAAACAAAAATGGCGTCATCGGCTTGTCTTTATAGATCACTTCCTTCAACCTTCTTATAACAAGGGCTATCACAATAAAAATCAGAGCATTTACTCCCACAATCCTTTCCACCGTAAAGTCCTTGGCAAGTCCCATCAATAGAGCCAAAAAAAGTGCTTTATCGATTTCAGAAAAAAGTGCGATGCATACCATGTAGATCAACAGCAGGTTGATATTCACGGAAATGATATGGAGATCGTTTAAGAAGAACAATTCAACCAAAATGACCGCCAGTCCTATGATAAAAAAAATCAGGTTCCTCATGGTTTCTCCTTCTTACTGCATATCTCTCGGATTGATTACAAGGATCTTGTTGATCGTCTTGAAGTTGATATACGGCTTGATCTTCACATACTTCAAAATATTTGCCTTATCTTGGATAACCTCTTCCACTTCACCGATCTGTATACCTCCCGGATAAAGACCTAAACCGGAAGTCACCAAAATGTCACCCGGATAAAGGTGCTGTTCTTTATCAAAGAGATAGCCTTTTAGATATCCGTTGAAATCATCCTGAGTATTGATGGCGATGTTCTGACTTGCCACCCCTGTGATCTCTTTATTTCTAAGCACCTCAAAACTCATTGACATATTTGAATCCAGAATGGATATCCCCTTGGAATAGTTTTTGTTGACTTCAAAGATAACCCCTAACAAACCGTTTTGACCTATAACGATGCTGTCTTTTTTTACGCCGCTTTTCTCCCCCGCATCTATAACAAAGGAGGTGAAATAATTCCCGTCATTCTTGTAGATGATGGAGGTGGAAATATACTGATCCACTGAGTGATTCGACACATAGTTCAGCGTTGATTTCAACTCTCTGAGTTCTTCCAGATCGGTCTGTGTTACTGCATTTTGAAAAAGGTTTTTCTTCAATTCTTCATTTTCGCTTCTGAGCTTCTCGATCACCACATCCTTTGAATCTTCATTTTCAGGAAATAATTTTGTGGAAAGCGTCGTTTTTACCTGCTCCGATACCTTCACTGTCTGGGCAAAAAAAGATAAGAAGGGGTTGCTGAAACTGAAGTTGTTTTTAAATGAATTTAAGAGCAGAATAAAAAGCAGAAGAGCTCCTATGATATAGTATGTCTTTTTGTCCTTGATTATTTTCTTCATTTTGCACCTTGCCCATTTATCTATGTTTACAGATAACCGTATTCTTTGAGACTAGTGTAATTCCCGTCTCCGATAATAATATGATCCAACACTTCAACTCCCAAGAGTTTTCCGGCTTCTACAAGTCTCTTGGTGATCGAGATATCTTCGCTGCTGGGAGAAGAATCCCCTGAAGGATGGTTATGTATCAAAAAAATCTTGTTCGCACTCTGTCTCACCGCTTCCTTGAACACCTCTCTAGGATGCACTATGGAAGCGTTCAAAGAACCGATGGAAATACACCGATCGCAGATGATACGATTTTTCGTATCCAAAAACAACACCTTAAAATACTCCTTTTGCTCATAACGAAGTTCTTCCATAAATAATGCCGCTACGGAAGATGCACTCTTAATTTGAAACCTCTCCTTATTTGTTTCTTTTGAAATACGTCGAAACAATTCGATTGCAGAGAGTATCCTACAAGCTTTAGCACTTCCCACCCCTTTTATTCCAAGCAATTCTGACATCGAAAAATCTACAAGTCCTCTTATTCCTCCGCACCTCTTTAAAATCTCTTCCGATAAAAATAACACCGATCTCTCAGAAGAGCCCGTCCCCAGCAAAATAGCCAGTAATTCGGCATTAGATAACATCTCTACTCCATGTACCGTCATCTTCTCTCGAGGTTTTTCAGCTTCTGCAATATCTTTCATCTTTATATCCGCCATCGGAAACCCCCTCTTTCTCAATCCATACAGACTTCGACCGATAGTGGTTTAAATTTTGTCCAGATAAGTGAGTATACTGTCGATCGGTAAGCCCACAATATTGTTAAAATCACCCTTTACTCTCTCAACAAAATCAAAGGCTCCACTTTGAATTCCGTAACTTCCTGCCTTGTCTCTATAGTCTCCCGTTTGAATATAGGCTTCTATTCTTTCTCTCGAAAGCTCTTTGAATACGATCTCACTTTTACAATAATCGACGATCTTTATGTTTTTTTTCAAACGAATAAGAGAAAAGCCTGTAAGCACAAGTTGCGTTTGACCGCTTAAAAAAGAAAGCATTTCAAAAGCTTCCTCTTCATCCTTTGGCTTTCCTAAGATCACGTTGTTGCACGAAACGATGGTATCGGCAGACAACACCGTTCTATCAGGATGATCTCGAGCTACGAGGATCCCCTTTTGAAAGGCCAGTGACATACAAGTCGATGCAGGCGAAAAAGTACAGTAGATGTCCTCATCCAAAGGCTTCGTAATAATATCAAAGTCGATTTTATACTCCTCCAGCAGAGACTTTCTCCTGGGCGAGTTCGATGCTAGAATAATCTTTTTTTCAAGAGCGGTCCTCATGAGTCCATCCTTTCCCAAACTGTTGTAATACCGTTTATTATAACATAATTTAAAGTTTAAAAATATAAGAAATATGAAAGAAAATAAAACAAAAGATGTGCTCTTTTGTTTTAAAAGTACACATCTTTTGTTTGATCATCTCCTATAAGAGTCTCTTTCTTTTTATCTGCAACAGATCCTTTCGTCTATACTCCCTGTTGAGCCTCAGGAGCTTCCGGCGCCTTCGGTGCCGGTGCAGCCTTGGGTGCAGCCGCTTCCTTCGGTTTAGGCTCTCTATACAAGTGTTTCGATATCGCCTTTGTTGGACACTTTTGAACACAGATCTTGCAGAGTTTACACTTGTCATAATCGACCCTTGCAATATTACCTTCCACGTGAATCGCGTCGAAGGGACAGTTCTTTTCACAAATCCCGCATCCGATACAACCTACCTGACAGACATCCTTGACTGCCTTTCCCTTATCCCGGTTACTACAGTCCACAACGACGGTTTTCTTCTCCGGAACCATAGTGATCAGCAATCTGGGGCAGGCATCGATACATTTCCCGCAAGCAACGCACTTTTCTCTGTCGACCAGAGCGACTCCATCTTCCGTTACATGGATCGCATCAAAAGCACACACGGAAACGCAGCTTCCATATCCCAGACAACCGACGGAACACTCCTTATCCCCGTTATTCACCATAGAAGCGGCTCTACAATTTAAAATCCCCTGATAGTTCGATTTTATTTTGGCTCTTGCTGTCCCTCCATTACATTGAACGTGAGCAACCTTCTTGTCCCCCGCATCGGCGGATACTCCCATAATAACGGCAACCTGTGCCGCTACCGCAGCTCCTCCGACGGGGCATGCATTGACCGGAGCCTTTCCGCTTGCAATGGCGGAAGCCAACCCTCCACAACCCGGGTATCCGCAACCCCCGCAGTTTGCTCCCGGCAAAGCCTCCAGAACCGCTTTTTCCTTCGGATCCACCTGAACTTCAAATTTTTTGGAGGCATAAGCTAGGCCTGAGCCGAATACAAGTCCCATTGCGGATAAACTTGCTAACGCATTAATAATTGTACTCATGATATCTCCTCCCCTACTTGATCAATCCGGTAAATCCCAAAAATGCTATTGCCATCAACCCTGCCGATATCAAGGCAATAGGAAATCCCTTGAACGGTGTGGGAATCTCCGACAACTCCATTCTCTCCCGAATACCGGCAAAGAGGACGATGGCAAGAGTGAATCCCAAAGCGGCTGTAAATCCGTTCACAGTGGATTCCAAAAAGTTATAGTTATTGTCGATATTAAGTATGGTTACCCCAAGCACGGCACAGTTCGTCGTGATCAAAGGAAGATATACTCCTAAAGCCTGATACAAGGTTGGTGAAGACTTTTGAATCACCATCTCAACAAACTGTACCAAAGCTGCAATGACGAGAATAAACGCGATTGTCTGCATATATGCAATTCCCAACTTATTCAAGATCAAGATTTGAATTGCCCATGTAACAATGGATGCCAAGGTCATAACGAAGGTAACCGCTAATCCCATTCCTAAAGCGGTCTCCACCTTCTTGGAAACTCCCAAAAATGGACAGATCCCCAAAAATCTCGACATTAAAAAGTTGCTTACAAACAGGTTTCCTATCAATATAATAATCAAACTTTGTATTAGTTCCATCTTGTACCCCCTTATTGTTTCGCAGATTTTAACTTGTTAAATCCGGCCAGTAGCAGACCCAGTGTCAAAAATGCTCCCGGGGGCAGTATCATAATGATCGCCGGTGTATACAGACCGCCGAACAAGCTGTATCCAAAAATAGAACCCGCTCCCAGTATCTCACGAATAGAGCCTAAGATCGTCAAAGCCATCGTAAATCCAAGACCCATTCCGATCCCGTCTCCCGCCGATGCAACAGGGCCGTTCTTATTAGCAAAACTCTCCGCTCTCGCAAGGATGATACAGTTTACAACGATGAGCGGAAGAAAGAGTCCGAGTGCGTCGTACAAGGGTGTAACAAAGGCCTCCAACAACATGGAAATAATCGTTACAAAGGCTGCGATAACAACGATATAACCCGGTATCCTTATCTTATTCGGAATAAAATTCCTCAATATCGAAATAACAACGTTTGAACCAACCAATACAGCTGTAGCCGCCAAACCCATACCCAGACCGTTCATTGCGGAAGTGGTTACAGCAAGCGTGGGACACATTCCCAGAACTTGGACAAAGGTTGGATTTTCATCAATAATCCCATTTTTTAATGCCTTAAAAAATCCCATCTTAAAAATCCCCCTTTACTTTAATTTGGTATTGAAAACATCAATCGCCGTATTGATCCCTAAAGTCACGGCGTTAGACGTGATCGTTGCACCCGAGATCGCCAAAACATCGCTCTCCCCCGGAGTTCCCGACTTAATCACAGAAAGAACTCCTGCAGGCTTTCCTGCAAACTGGTTCTGAAAAGCAGGTTCCTTTGACTTTGCTCCAAGGCCGGGTGTCTCAGCCATATTTCCTATCGTGATGGCTTCGATCGCTCCGTCTTGTCCTATTCCCACAATCACTTCTATCGTACCGCCATATCCTTTGGGAAGTGTTTTTATTACATAACCTACCGTCCCGCTTCCATTTGTTCCTTCGTAGACCTCATCTACCGGAATATCGGGATACATTTCCGATGTAAAGGTACCCTCGACCTGTTTAAAGTCTTGCGCATCCTTCAACACAAGTCTTCTCGACTCGTTCGCCGCTTCTACCTTCTTTTGTGCGATAATCGGCGATGTGATATCATTTACAACTCCAAGAAGTCCTCCTGCTACCGCTGTGATGACAAAAAGAATCAAACCCAAACGGAGAATTTCATTTTTAATTTTAGGTTCTTTATTTGACATTTTTCGATACCTCCCCAAATACTCTAGGTTTCATCATTTTGTCCATCAAAGGTGCTGCAACGTTCATCAAAAGAATAGAGTAGGAAACTCCTTCCGGATAGCCTCCGTAATAGCGAATAATCGATGTCAAAAGACCGCAACCGAAAGCATATACCAATTGAGCCTTCTCATTGACAGGAGAACTCGAGTAGTCTGTCGCCATAAAAAACGCTCCCAACATCAATCCTCCTCCAAACAGATTGTAAGGGATCATCATGGGGTCAAATCCCGAAAAAATAAAGGTAAGTACAGCTACCGTCCCTATATAAACCAGCGGAATTCTAGGAGAGATTACCTTTCTGTAAATCAGATAACATCCGCCCAAGATCAAAAGGATGGCAGACGTTTCTCCAAGAGTTCCCGGAACGTTTCCGACAAACATATCAAAGAGAGATGCCGCCTCAACCGCCTCTCCCCCCTTGATAACTGCAAGAGGTGTGGCTGCCGACAGACCGTCTACATTTGCAGATGTATTTAAGGCCGTATTTACCCATCCCGTCATTTGAGACGGATAAGCGGCGAGCAAAGCTGCACGTGCAACCAATGCCGGATTCATAAAGTTATGACCCAATCCCCCAAAGACCTGTTTTGCCATAATGATGGCAAAAGCACTTCCTACCAACGTGATCCACCAAGGCAGAGAAGCGGGTACGTTCATTGCCAAAAGCAAGCCTGTCACCGCTGCGGAAAAGTCGTTGACGGTGACCTTTCTCTTCATAACTTTTTGACAGAGAAACTCGGCTCCCACAGCCCCTAAAACACCAACTAAAATATTAACAATTGCACCTGCACGAAAGAAATAGATACTTGCTAAAGTCGCCGGCAGAAGCGCAATCAGTACGTCTTTCATAATTTGCGCTACATCTTCACTGCTTCTGATATGAGGAGAAGATGATACGATCAATTGATTTGTTTCCAATGTAAGATCCCCCTTTTACTTTGAACTTCTTCTGCGTTTTGCCAAAATTTCCTGTTTCGCTACACGAATCGACTGCAGCAGCGGTCTTTTGGCAGGGCATATGAAAGAGCAACAGCCACACTCAATACAATCCAACGCATGAAATTCTTCCGACCTGTCATACTCTCCCTGTAGGGAATAACCGCTTATATACAATGGCTGAAGAAAAGCAGGACAGACCTGTGTACACTTGCCACATCGAATACAGTTGGAATACTCGGGTACTTGAGCCTCTTTCTTGCTGATGCACAAGATTCCGGAACTTCCCTTTGTAGCAGGAACCTCAAGTTTTGACTGGGCCAATCCCATCATCGGTCCCCCGCTTATGACCTTACCCGGCTCTTCCTTAAAACCGCCACACTGTTCGATCAGCTCGGAGTACAAAGTTCCTATCTTGATCCTCATATTCTTAGGTTCCCTGATTACAGAACCCGTCACGGTACAGTTACGATCGATCAAAGGTAGTCCCGTCTTTAAACTTCGAGCAATTTGAGCTGCTGTTCCGACGTTAGAAACCACAGCGCCCGCATCCGCAGGAAGGCCTCCCGAAGGCACCTCTCGACCCGTACACGCATTGATCAACTGTTTTTCCGCTCCTTGTGGATATTTTGTCGCAAGGGCTACTACCTCTATATTGGCAAACTCCTTCGCTGCTTCCCTGATCTTCTCCAAACAGTCGGGCTTATTGTTCTCGATGCCGATATAGCCTTTCTCTACTCCGAGGACCTTCATAACAGCTCTCAGACCGTAGACAACATTCTCAGGCTCTTCCAACATCAGTCTGTGGTCACAGGTCAAATACGGCTCACATTCCGCACCGTTTAAGATCGCAACATCGACATTCTTCTCCGGAGGAGGCGAAAGTTTTACATGGGTAGGAAAGGTCGCACCTCCCATACCTACGATGCCACTGTTCTTTATAACTTCCAAAATTTCTGAAGGACTCATATCTTCTATGTAAGGATATGGTTTGATCTGTGGAGATACTTCCTCACTAAAGTCGTTTTCGATCACTACACAGTTTACCTTCTGTCCTCCCGCCACAGGCATCATCTGAAAACCCTTTACGGTCCCCGAAACCGAAGAGTGGACCGGAGCAGAAACAAAACCCCCCGCTTCTCCCAAAAGCTGTCCTACCTTCACACTGTCTCCCACTTGAACTACAGGCTTGGCCGGTGCACCGATGTGCTGAGACAACGGGATGTACACCGTCTTGGGATCCTGTGCCTTCACGATCGGCTTATCCGCCGTGAATTTCTTGCTGTAATCCGGATGGATACCCCCGCGAAAACTCAATAAATTCATATTTTAACCCCCTTTTGATATACGAAATATGATTCATTGTTCCTGCCAATATGGCAAATATATTATTGCGACTATACAACTATGCTATGTTTAGAGTTTTCATATCAGATTATTTCATCTTGAAATCCTCATTTTTATGAACAAAGTGCGAAGACTTGTTCAAATCCCTATCTTTATGAACATAAAACATAGTAAATCACTAGAGTTTAGTTGAAAACTCTCTACTTTCATTGTAAAACAAATTTAAAATATCTTCAAGATAAAAATAAAAAACCGTACCCCACAAAGAAGTTTTCGGGGTACGGACATCTGCGATCATCCATAACCAAAGGCGTAGGTGTAGCAGAAGAAAGAGAGATTTTCAAAGTATACTCACTTTCAAGTATTCTCTTTATAAGTTGTGAAAATAAAATCAAGAACTTCTGAAGGTATTTACAATCTTATCTACTACCTCTTCCCCTTCCTCAGAAAGGTTTGTGATCTCGATCCAACTTGCTTGAGGATACCGTTTAAACCAAGTGAGTTGCCTCTTCGCATATCGCCTCGACTGCTTTTGGACCTCCTCGATCATCTCTTCCTCCGTCATTTCGTTTTCGAGATACGATATGACCTGACGATATCCGATGCCCATCATCGACTGTGATTCTCGCGTCAGCGGAAAACGAGAGATCAAAGCGCTCACCTCGTCTACAAGACCCTCATCGAGCATCCTCAATACCCTCTCGTTGATTCTCTCATAAAGCAGAGTCCTGGGCGAAGTCAATACAAAGAGGAAGAAACGATAGCCTTCACGCAAGGGGCAGTCGGAGGAAAAATCACGGTTCTTATCTTTGTAAGTTGCAATTTCGATCGCCCGGATCACTCTTTTTATATTTTTTCTATCTATTTTCTCGGCCTTTTTAGGGTCCAGCTGTCTAAGTTTTAAAAAGAGCGCTTCTTCCCCTTCCTTGTCATACAGCTCCCATAGTGAACTTCGAAGCTCCTCATCCGATACTCCGCTTTGAAAGTCCATATCATAAAGGAGGGAGTTGATGTAAAGGCCTGTCCCTCCTACCACGATCGGGACTCTTCCCCTTGCAAAAATATCATCTATACAAGAAAGTGCCTTTGTTTGGTACTGAGCAGCCGTAAAAGATTCATCCGCGTCCACAATGTCGATCAGGTGGTGAGTCACCCCCTGTTTTTCATCTTCTCGGATCTTGGCAGTTCCGATATCCATATTCCGATAGATCTGCATGGAATCCGCCGAAATGATCTCCGCATCCAAACGTTTGGCCGCTTCAACTGAAACAAAGGTCTTGCCCACTGCCGTAGGCCCCACTATCATAATAACCTTCTTCAATTCCTCCTCCTAAGCATTGATTCGTTTAAACATCTTTTCCAGGTCGTACTTTTTCACTTCGATAAAGATCGGTCTTCCGTGAGGGCAGGTATATTTGTTATTGCATGAGTTTAAAGATTTCATCAAGGCCGCCGCCTCCGGATCGGTCATCCTGTCATTGGCCTTGATCGCCGCCCGGCAAGCTTTGGTCGCGACCCTATGCAAAAACTCCTCATGTTCCGTGATTCCTCTACCCTCTCGGAACAATTCAATGACTTCGCTGAAAAAGTGTTCTGTCTGATTCCTGTTGAACATGACGGGAACTCCTCTAATAGCAAAGACCCTTTCTCCAAAAGAGCTGATATCAAATCCCAGTTTTCTGATCAACTCGCTGTTGTCGAGTACAATCTGAGAATCTTCCCAGTCCAAATGTAGATGAATATGTTCCAGAAGCTGTTGAGATGACACCTTATCTTTCTCCACCATATCCAGATATCGTTCAAAGAGAACCCTTTCGTGAGCAGCGTGCTGATCCACCAGATACATCTTTTCCTCCCTGGTCATGATCAAATAAGTCGAAAAAACCTGTCCCACATAGTGTAAGCTCTCATAGTCCAGGATACCTTCATCCTTGTCGACAGCGCCCTCGTCCTCCGATGTCCTCTCCTCCTGAAGATAAAGCGTCTCTTCTTCCAAAACCGTATCGATCCCTTTTTTGGATAAGGGTTCAAGAGGAGTACTTGCCGCCTTTTCAGTGAAACTCATCTGTCTGATTTTTTCGTCTTTCTCTGCCTGCTTGTATTTTTCGATTTCAGAGGACTCCTGCTGGGTTTCAGGTCGATAAAAAGTCCTTTCATCCTCAACCTTCGGGGAAGAATGAAGCACTTCTCCTGTTTCCATTTTTTTAAGAAAACTGCTAATGGGATTCGTCGGTTCATACTCGACCCTTTTGGTCGTGGACTCGATATCGACGAAGGGTCTTATCTTTTCCTTCGATTCTACAGCAGACATCTTCTGCGTAAAAAACTCTCCTTCGGGTATCAAATTTGAACTCTTGGACAAAAGCGAGTTTCGGACCAGACGATAGATCCTATCTTCAAGGTTCAAAGCACTGTCGTACTTGATGTTCAATTTATTCGGATGGATATTAAAATCGACCCTTGAAGGATGGACCTCGACAAAGAAGACGAAGGCGGGGAACTTTCCTATAGGGATCAGAGCCTTATAGGCGTTTTCTACCGTTCTCGAGATCGAAAAATCCTCAACATAACGCCCGTTTACAAGAAGGGTCTGCATCCTCCTGTTCGCCTGATAGAGGGAAGTCTTGGAAAAATACCCGTAAAGTTTGATCACATCTCGCGGATCCTCTGTCTCTTGGTATTCTTCCACAAAAAACATCTTATCCGAAACATCCTTTCCGTAAACCGTCCGAATCGCATGTTCCAACCTTCCGTCGCCGATTGTCGAAAGCATTACCTTATAGTTATTGATGAGCTTAAACTTGATCTCGGGATGACCGACGGCATAGCGTGTTACCAGCTGGTTGATCGCCATAGCCTCCGCCTGCGGAGACTTCATGAACTTCTCTCTTGCGGGAACATTGAAAAAAAGATTCTCCACAATCAAAGTCGTACCCGCCTGCGAGCCGCTCACCTCCGACAAGATACGTTTGCCTCCCTCGATAATTCTCTTGCTTGCGTATTCCTGCGAACCCGTTCGTGTAATCAAAGTGGTCTTCGAAACAGCTGCTACGGAAGAAAGGGCCTCTCCGCGAAAACCGCAGGTATATAAGGTCTCTAAATCCTCGATCTTTCTCAGCTTGCTTGTTGAATGACGCAAGAAAACCTTGTCCAGCTGATCGCTTGGGATGCCTATTCCGTCATCGGTGACTCTGATATACGTTTTTCCTCCATCTCGGATCTCAATAATGATCTGCTTCGATTTTGCATCCAAGGAGTTTTCAATCAATTCTTTTATCACTGCAAGAGGTCGCTCGACAACTTCTCCCGCAGCGATCTTTCCTATCGTCGCTTCATCCAATAAAACAATCTCGTGCTCCATTTCAATACCTCCCTTCCAATATCTCGGTGTCTTTACTCCGTCATTTTCTTGAGTTCCATCAACAGTACCATCGCTTCCAGGGGCGTGGTGGTTTCGATATCTACTTCTGCAAGCTTGTCGATGATCTTGTCCCTCGCTCCGCTCTCTCGAGGAGATTCGAAGTAAGAAGGGAGAGGTTGCGATCCGAGTCCCTTCTTCTGAGAATGTGAGGCTTGAAGTTCATCCAACTTAAAGCGGGCATTTTGAATAACCTCCTCGGGGAGTTTCGCCAAACGTGCCACATGGATCCCGTAGCTCTTATCCGCCTTTCCTCTGACCACCTTACGCAAGAACACGACAGTGTCCTCACGTTCATCGACAGCTACACAATAGTTGACAACAGAGGAATAGAGTTTTTCTATCTCTGTGATCTCGTGATAGTGCGTGGAAAACAAGCTGAAAGCTCCCACTTTTTCGCAGAGGTGGGCAATGATGGACCAGGCCAAACTCATCCCGTCATAAGTGCTGGTCCCCCGTCCCACCTCGTCTAAAATAACCAAACTGTTCTTGGAAGCGTGCTCTAAAATATAAGATACCTCATTCATCTCCACCATGAAGGTGCTCTGTCCCCTGGAAAGATCGTCGGAGGCTCCGACCCTTGTGAAGATGGCATCGAGTATGGGAATGTTTGCAAATGCCGCCGGGACGAAGGAACCCATATGTGCCATCAGACAGATCAAAGCTACCTGTCTCATATAGGTGGACTTTCCACCCATATTCGGCCCTGTAATGATCATAAAACTCCTCTCATCTTTTAAATCTATATCATTGGGTACAAAGATCCCGTCTTCGGTCAGCTTTTCAATCACCGGATGACGTCCTTCTCTGATATGCATGGTGCGTCTTTCATTGAAAGAAGGTCTGTTGTAATTGTTATCTGCCGCCACTGAAGAAAGAGAGAGCACTGCATCAAGTTCGGCAAGGTAGGATGCAGTTTTTTGCATCCGATGGATACAAGAAGATACCTCTCTTTTTACCGCCGCATACAACTCACTTTGCAACTGCGTTGCCTTCTGCTTGGAAGAGAGGATCTTCGTCTCCAACTCTTTCAATTCTTCATTGATGTATCTTTCCGCATTTGCAAGAGTTTGCTTGCGGATATATTCCAAAGGCAGTTCCACGTTTTTGTGTGCCGCTTTGGTTACCTCTATATAGTAACCGAAGACCTTATTATAACCTATTTTCAAAGTTTTGATCCCTGTTCGATCTCTTTCTCGCAATTCCAGATTCGAAAGAATCCTCGCTGCATCCGTTTCGAGCATTCTCAACTCGTCAAGCTGCTCATTATAGCCCTCGCGAATAATCACCCCGTCCTTGATCGTCCCGGTCGGATGGTCCGCGATCGCCTCTTCCAATATCGCATATACATCTCCCAAAGGATCAATATCTCCAAACGCATCGATCAAACTCTCCTGCCTGCTTCTTCTTATCGTCTCTTTAAGCGCAGGAAGATGGTAAAGAGATTCCTTAAGGTTGATCATATCCCTTACGGTTACAGTGTCATAGCTCAACTTTGCGCAAATTCGTTCAATATCGTACACACTATCAAGCAGACCGATCAGATCTTCTCTCAGGGAGTATTCCCTCAAACCTTCTTCGACAAGATCCAGTCTCCTATCTATATCTTTTCTGGACTTCAAAGGCCTTTCGATCCAACTGCGAAGCAAGCGCGAACCCATCGCTGTCTTAGTTCGATTGAGTATTCCGTACAAAGAATACCGCCTTTCTTTATCCAAGCTGCTTTGCAAAAGCTCCAAGTTTTTGATCGAGTTGTAATCGAGTTTCAGATAGTTATCGTAATGAACCCACTTGATTTTCGAGATATTTAAGGCTGCCACTTTCTGCGTATATTCGATGTAGGACAGAAGATTTCGAAACGAAAAAAGCACCTGCTCATACTCTTCTTGATACAGATTGTTCGCTTCCAGATAAGAGCGATCGAAAAAGTGTTCTTCCATACTTCCCTCAACACTGTTTGCAGGATTTACACAAATATTCTTCGATTCGACAAACATCCTTATCTTTACAGCCTGCTTTTCCTTGCTCTTAAGAAGGGTTAAAAACCTTCCATCGGCAATCAATTCAATCGGAGAGATCTTATAGAATATATCCGCAAAGTCAAACTCATTCACGAGTGACAGGTTCAGCTCTCCTGTGGATACGTCGAGATGGCAAAGGGAAAAAAAACCTTTTTTATCTTCGTAGCAAACAGAAAGGATATAGTTGTTTTCCGAAACATTCGGCGTATCCTCTTGAATATAGGTCCCGGGTGTAACGAT
The DNA here is from genome assembly GCF_042652965.1 of Filifactor villosus. Taxonomy (NCBI): domain Bacteria; kingdom Bacillati; phylum Bacillota; class Clostridia; order Peptostreptococcales; family Filifactoraceae; genus Filifactor; species Filifactor villosus. The sequence goes on along the minus strand of NZ_JBHSHL010000014.1, from coordinate 78,975 downwards.
GCGAACGACCTCTCTTTTTACGATACCCTTGACCTCCTTGGGATCTTCGACCTGTTCACAGATGGCGACTTTTTTTCCCGCTTCAATCAGCTTCTTCAGATAACCTTCGTAACTGTGGTAGGGGATACCACACATGGGAGCCCTTTCCTCAAGGCCGCAGGACTTCCCCGTCAAGGCGATCTCTAAGATCTTTGAGGCTTCCAATGCGTCTTCAAAAAACATTTCATAAAAATCTCCCAGACGAAAAAACAAAATACAATCCGTATACTTCTCTTTTATATTCAAGTATTGTTGCATCATCGGAGTAAGTTTTTCCAATGGATCCTCTCCTTTCATCCGTGTTTTTGCTCATTTTATCCAAGGCCGGTGCCGATATAGAGGAGACCTGTAGATCGATTCTCATTGCCATCTTGCTATTTCATACAAACAATGGGAGGCAGATTTTATTTTTGGTTTTGACAATCTTTCTTCAAGGTCCTTACCCCTTCGCTACTCCTCCAACATAACTCCGTTTAGCGAAAAGGACTTGGGATCCGTGATCCTTACCTTCACCAGTTTGCCGATAAAGTCCCCTTCTTTTTTTTCAAAGTTTACCAACTTATTTTCCCTGGTTCTTCCTGTCAGCTTCGTACTATCTTTCTTGCTTACCGACTCCACAAGAACCTCCACGATCTTATCCTTATAGGAATGATTCCTCTGCGCAGCTATGCGGTTGACCGATTGCAACAAACGCTGAAACCTTTCCTTTTTTATCTCTTCGGGAATCTGATCTTCCATCTTCTCAGCCGGAGTTCCCTTGCGAATGGAATAGAGGAAGGTAAAGGCTGAATCGTACTGTACCTTTTCCACCACCTCCATCGTCTCCAGGAAATCATCCTCCGTCTCTCCGGGAAACCCTACCATAATATCAGTCGTAAAGCCTATATTGGGGATCTTCTCCCTCAGTTTATCGACCAAGAGATAATAATCTTCTTTGGAATAATGACGATTCATCTTCTTCAACAAGGACGTGCTTCCCGATTGGATTGGAAGATGAAGGCTCTCGCATACCTTCGGTAGCGTTGCCATCGCGTCGATCAATTGATCGGATAAATCTTTCGGATGAGAAGTCATAAAACGAATCCTCTCGATCCCTTCGATCTCATTGACATCTTTCAACAGATCTGCAAAGGAATACTCCTCATCCAAGGTCTTTCCGTAAGAATTTACATTTTGTCCGAGCAAGGTGATCTCTTTGATTCCCTCCTTCGCTAAAAAGCGGATCTCATCAAGGATGTCCTTGGGTTCTCTGCTCCTCTCCCTACCCCTTGTGTAGGGAACAATGCAATAGGTGCAAAAGTTGTTGCATCCGTACATAATATTCACAAAAGATTTTACATCGAATTTTCTTATGGTCGGCAGACCCTCCACGATCCTCCCGTCAATATCCCATACATCGATAATCTGCCCTTCCTCTCCCTGATAGTGATGATAGAGCATCTGAGGAAATTGGTAGAGATTGTGCGTACCGAAAACAATATCTACGTGAGAATACTTCTTCTTGATCTCTTCGACGACGTGAGGCTGCTGCATCATACATCCGCAAACTACAATGGTCATATCCTCACTCTGCTCTTTAATCGGCTTTAGAAGGCTCAGATTTCCATACACCTTCAACTCCGCATTCTCACGCACGGCACAGGTATTGTAGACGATGACATTCGCCTCAGCCTCTTCCTCCGTTCTTTCAAACCCCATATATTCAAACATTCCGGAGAGGTTCTCACTGTCGTGCTCATTCATTTGACAACCCCAAGTGACCGTAATATACTTCGGTGCCTGACCCGCATTTTTTTGATTCACTCTTTGTTTAATCATATCTGCATAATACTGCTGTTTTTCGATATCCTGTTGAGGAACCGTCTCTATCAAACCTCTATGTGACATTCTTTTTCTCCGTTTCTTTCCAGTTAAAAATTATCGCAGTGCGACTTTTGTAATTATATCATAAAATACGTTTGCTTACAAAAATTAAACCGCTATTCATGTCGGCCTCTTTGATCCTTTAAACTTCCAAACAACTCCCCGATCGCCTTTTTGCATCTTTCAAAACCGATAAAGTACGGACTTGTTGCAACTGTTATCAAGCCCGCCTTTTCAACCAGACCTCTTACAAAACCAATCCGTTCATCCCAAGAAATGTAATCCATATCCTCGGAAAAAAAGTCCAGGTCCAAGTCCAGAACGAAATCTCCCAACGAGCTCTCCTCGACCTCTCTCATCATGTAAGAAGAATCTACGCAATAGTAATTTTCAAACTTCAAAACCTCGAGCAAAGGGGGAATAAAGTTTCCCACATTAAGTACATAGTTGGTATATACCCATGAGAGATAATCCCGCAGTTCTTCCTCCTTCTTGGGAAGATTGATGTTTTCTATCGTTTCACCATCCCGATCGAAAAAACCGAATCCCTCACATGCCGATGCTGTAGAAAGGATCTCTTCCAGTTTCCCGAGAGAGAAAACCTCACCCTCTTCCTTATTTTTTAAATTCAAATCCAATATTTGATCATCAAATCTCCCGCCTGCTTTCAAACGCAAAAAAAGATCTTTCGCCAAAGAAATAAACTCCTCCAAAGAAAGAAGAGGCTCTCTGGCATCCTTGTGCTGATCTACATGGATCAAGGTTCTATAATTCTTGTTTCTTCTACACTCACGAACGATAAAATAAAAGCTGTGGTTATGGTTATCAAAGAGATAGAGGTTTCTCTTCTTATCGTGGATCATAGACTCTACACCTGAACAACACTCCTCCTTTCCCATTACGATGTCATATTCACAAAATACATAGTTGCTCCCTTGCCTTAAAGAGTTCACATCCCCCTGAATCAGGGATGGGACCCACAGCGCCTTATTTTTTCTACGCTCAAAAGAAAAGGCGTTGTTTCCCGTATTAATCTCAAGATAAAATCCCTGTTTGTACGCTTTCACAAAGATCTCCCTTTCTATACCGTCCCCCGCTCAAATTTTCCCGGTTATGCGTTTTGAAAAACCTTCAATCACGCATTTTTTATGGAAACATCTTTTTTTCTCATTTGTTATTCTGCAGTCCTTGGATTTGGGTCCGGAATCCTACACACCCAAGATACCTCTCAACACAAAATAAGCCGACTTCCTCCATGATATACTGAATGATCATAAAAGAAACCGACTTATGTATTGTTACAAAACAACTATCTCATAATTCTTCTTGCCGTATTGTATTTTGAAGAATAGTAACCGCTATCCAAATCTGAAATCGTCACCCTTCTCACCTTACCGGAAGAAGCATGAATAAACTTGCCGTCTCCGATATAAATACCCACATGAGTGATTCTTTTTCCTCCTGCAGTATTAAAGAAAACCAGGTCTCCTTTTACAAGCTCCGATTTTTTTACCGGCATACCCACCTTACTCATAGAACGTGAATCTCGAGGTAACTTAATCCCCAAAGATTTCTCATAGCTGTATCCGACAAAACCGGAACAATCAAACCGCTTAGGACCTCTTGAACCGTAAGAATATGGCGAACCAAGCAATCCTTTCGCATAATCGATTAATCGATCGTGCTTTGTATCATCGCTGTCATCTCTTAGAAGCATCCCCCTGGAAGCAGTATCTTCAATGGTAGCTACCGTTTCTTCTTCAGACAAAGCCTCTGTTGCAATATAGCCGGAAAGTCCATTTTCCAAAAGGATCTTGGAATACTCTTCTCCCCTCTCTTCGAGAATAAAAGGCTCTCCCTTGGAAACAACGGATACTACATGTTCCGATCCTCCGGAGTAATATACTTCCACATCATCCGCCTTTACGTAATATGGTCCTTCTTTTCCTGTTGCACTTACATATATCGTCGATGTCATCAACATAGCACTTGCACATACCGCAATACTCAAACGTCTTAATATACCGATTTGTCTACTCATAGTATCCTCCTGATGATTACAAAGGGTCTTGTTCTTTTTTTGTAAACATTGTTACTTTTTTGTAATCTTTTTAAAGGATACTACACAAGTACAATTTGTTCAAGAGGAAAATTATAATTATTACATTTTTTTTACAAACTATAATGATTACAAATTGCCATCGTTTTAAGACGGTTCGGTTTGTATTGCGCAAGCATCGATTTTAGGAAGTTTGGTCATCATAATCCCTAAACTCCTGCTCCACCGATTCAAAATGATCTAAGATCTTATATACATGATAGTTGTAGATGACCTTCATCTCCTCTTCAAAGTACTCCTCATAGATCTTCTGATAAGTTGAGTTATCGAAGGAAGAAAGTCTGCTTAAAGTCTCTTCGGATAAGTTTCCTCTTAGGTTCAGATCTTCCATAATAACCAAGTGATGATAGATCTCCGACAAAGAGTGGAGGATAGACTGTAACAACTCTTCCTTTCTTATAAGTCCTTCTTCATTATAGGGGACCCACTTACTGTCATGATGATACTTTTTCAGAGTCTCACGAGCAGCATCCAAGGATTTTGACAATAGACTTAAATCTATTTCCTCATTATGACTTAGTTTTTTGATAAAAATCGATTTTTCTTCCGAAAGGATCTGCTTGAGCAGATCAGCAAATTTTTTTGCATGATCCGGAGGTGCGACAAAGGCATTGATAACAAGAGCGATTATTATGCCTACCATCGTGTCTATCATCCTCAGAAAAGCATAAAACACCGCTCCCTGCTTGATATCGTTGATACATATTGACAAAAAGACGATCAAAGAGATCGAGATCGCCTTGGTTGCTTTCATTTTGATCAAAATCAAGATAATGAAAAGAGTAATGACACCTATCATTATTCTATCCAAAATCCAGTAGTCGGAAGCGATGAAACCGATATACAAGATCCCCGCCAAACCTCCCAGTGCCGTTCCGAGGATCCTGTTTATCCCCATCTGATAAGTTTCATTGATCGTATTTTGCATAACAACAATAATTGCTATAACAGTAAAAAAGGGATATTGTAACTTAAAGATATCCGACACTATTAGTGCAACAAAAATAGCTAAAGAGGTTTTTAACGTCCTCATTCCAACCATTATAATTCGACCTCCGCTTCTGTTTCATCTTAATTTATTTATACTGTTCTCCCACTGAAATATCAAGTTTATAGAAAATATAGTTACCAAAAACAAATTGTCACCATAAATTTCGATCTACACGACCGAGAAATTTTATGCTCTGTTTGTAGGAACATAGGTATCTCGCCGTCTCTGCTCTATATTGTACCCTTACTCATCTTACTTTTAACCATTCTTAGAATATTGCGTTTTTTGCAATGTGGAAGCGTCTTGTATGTCATAAAAAACTATATCGGTATAGTTTATATAGAAATTTCTTGTTTTTTTATATCCGAATAGGCTTTGAGACAATACTTCGGAGCACATTTTTAAAATAATATATTTCATAACATTTATAGTTGACAATGATATTTTATCGTGCTATTATCAAGTAGTGTCACACTTTATCACACGATAAAGTTATAATTCTTATTATACATATTTAGATTTTTTTAAATTCTTTTGTTGGTTAATAGGGATTGACAAAGTAATAATTTATTGGAGGATTTAGCAATGAAACAAGGCAAAGTAAAATGGTTTAATGCAGAAAAGGGATTCGGATTTATCTCTGTAGAAGGAGAAAATGATGTGTTTGTACACTTCTCCGCTATCCAAACAGATGGTTTCAAGACTCTTGAAGAAGGTCAAGATGTTGAATTTGAGATCGTAGACGGGGCAAGAGGCCCTCAAGCTGCCAACGTTGTGAAACTGTAAACTTTACAGTCATCAGTTTTAACCCGATTTGATCATGTTGTTGTAAAATAAGAGTGGTGTTTAAACACCACTCTTATTTTATCTCTTTGAAAACATCGACTTGCACAAAGAGAGCGTTCTACATACTTCTTTCTTTAATAAGCTCTGCAAGCACTTCGTTTATGAAGTTCGGAACATCTAATCATTTCTGTGTTCCTGTATCCCTTCTTGTTCGTCTTTTTCGATATCATATTCACCCATAGGCACTTCGAAGCGGTTTTTTATCTCTAAGTTTTCGATCCCGTTATAGATATCATATACATTGGGTTTCATTTCTCCGTAAATTCGCCTGTTTTTTACAATGTAGTTATCGAGGGTAGTAAATCCGCAATAAAAGCCTTCATCAACAAAACTTTTCTGAAATTCTTTATATTTTTGTATAAAAACCTGTTCATCCTCTTCTACCAAAAGAGAAGAGAACTTCTTCGCAAGGGGCAAAGGGTCATAGAAAAAAATATTTCCCTTGTTGAAAATTTTCATTATATTGGGCTTTAAGGGCATCTTGTATCCAATCAGTGCCAGATCATAGTTTCCCTCTTTAAGTTTTTTCTTCGCATCTTGTGCACTTACTCCGACTACATCAATATGGATACCTGATTTTTTCAGCTCTTTACGAATCAGATTTGCAGAAGCAAATCTGATCGGATTACTCGAATCTACGACCAGTTGATAGTTTTTTACCTTGTCCGGCTCCCACTCTTTATGGAATGCTCCTGTATCCTTCGGAAGAAGGATCTCCTCTCTAAGAACGGATCTCTGTGAAATAAAGACCCCGTTGTACTTTTTATCTACACGATAACCTTCTTTTGATATCAACTCCTTATCCAAGGCATTAATGAGAGCCCTTCTGTTTTTCATCTTTTTGAAGGGAGGTCTTGAACTGTTGAAAATTAGCATCTCATATTGGAGATTCGGATAAGGTCTGCTTTCAAAGACATCGTAGTCATAAAGTACCACTTCCTCCCTCGTCGTTTCGATAACATCAGAATCCGTTGCCAAAAAAAGGTTGCTTCTTATCTGTTCATCTCGAACCAATCGAACTTTTATATTGGGGATCTTAGGCACCTGTGCGTAATGATCCTTATTTGCAGACAGACGGATCATATCCACCGCCTCATAACCGTCAAAGCGATACTTTCCGGTGCCATCAAGTTGAAACGGATCGTTGGCGCCCGCACCTTTTTTGACGATTGGAAACAATAAGTCATATTGAGCAAGAGGATCGGAGTTTACCAAATAAACAGTGCAGGAATTTGTATCCAACACTGACACTTTGCTTATATTTTGAACCATATAGTGGTAAGGACTCTCCGGATGTGCCTTGAGATACTCCACAGTATATTTTACATCCTCTGATGTGACATTTCTGCCACTATGCCATTTTGCGTTACTTTTCAATTTGATTTTCAATATCCTGTTCGCATTGGAAAAAACAGCGGAATCTGCCAACTTTGGAACCAAATTGTAGTTCTCATCCAGACCGTACAGGCCTTCATAGAGAAGTTTCAATGTATAGTCCACAGATACTTCCTGTACTGTCAGAGGGTTGATATCCTTAGTTTTTACCATTGTTAAAAACAAGGTATCCTCTTCCTTGTTGACTTCTACCGTCTTAAGTATCTTCTCCTCTTTGACCTCGCTCTTTCTATCACACCCGTTTAATAAAAACAGGCTTAAAAAAATACATAGGAATAGAAGAAGGCAATATTTATTTTTTGTAGTAGCGATTATAGTTTTCATAGTTATTCTTTACCTTGACTATATAGTTTTTTGTCTCCGGATATGGAATATCCCAAGGGGTGCTCCTATCAAGGCTTATTCGCCCTTCTCGAATCCATTCCTGTGTCTTTGAAGGACCTGCATTATAAGCAATAATGACCAGATCCGTGTCGCCAAAGCGCTCACTCAGGTTCGACAGGTACCACGTCCCCAACCGTATATTCGTTTCCACATCATAGAGGTTATCGGAGTCGACATCGATTTTCGTCTTGATCCATTCCAACGTAGGTTCGGTAATCTGCATCAATCCCCTCGCCTTTTTTGAAGATGTAGCATAGGGAAAAAAACCGCTTTCCGCCTTTATAACGGCATAGATCAAATTTTCATCCACCCTATAAAGTTGGGAATACCTTTGAACATATGTGGAATATTTTCTGGGATATAGAAGGTACTTCTGAGGAGAAAACATCCATATCAAGAAAAATATCGCCAAAAAAAGCATGATCGTACCTAAAACTCTTTTCACTTCAACTCTTCCTTTTTCTCTTTTATCCGCTTCAAAAAACGATCCAACTCCGGCAACATTTCATCGATCTTGAGGAACAACTGCTCCAAACTCGAATCGTTTCGGATTACAAAATCCGCTTTTTTTATCTTTTCTTCTTGAGAGAGCTGGCGGTCAAATATTTTGTCAACCTCCCAACGAGAGCGCTTATCACGGAGCTGCACCCGTTTTTTTGAAAGTTCTTCCTCGCTTACAACGACGATGATCGCATCCATGTAAAGATCCATCTTTGTTTCAAACAAAAGCGGAACATCATAGATTACTTTGTCCCGACCGCAAGAACTCGCCTCTTCGAAAAGTCGGCGAATGACCAAAGGGTGGACAAGACGATTCAAACGTTTTCTCATTGCCTCGTCTTCAAAGACTCCCTTGGACAATTCTCTTCTGTCAATAAGACCTTCTTCATCCAAAAACTCTCTTCCAAACTCCTTCTCAAACATTTTCAGAAACGAGTCTTGTTCATATAAGTCGTGCACGGTCTGATCGGCATCGAGGACGATGTACCCGCATTTTTTCAAATAAGAGGATACGGTTGATTTCCCCGCACCTATGGAACCCGTCAATCCGATATGAAACATCTTTCTTCCTACTTTCCTTCGTACCACGAATGAGCTGAATTTGCATCTACTTTAAGAGGTACATTAAGTTCCAAAGCGTTCTCCATCAATTCGACAACTTTGTCCTTCACCTTCTCCGCTTCTTCCTTCTTTACCTCGATCAACAGTTCATCGTGGACCTGCAAAATAAGTTTTGCATCGACATTTTCCCTCTCGAGATACTCACGGACCTTATTCATAGCGATCTTTATGATGTCTGCGGCGGAACCTTGGATTGGAGTGTTCATTGCAAGACGTCTTCCAAGGTTTTTGATCACGAAGTTCTTCGACATCAGTTCAGGAATATATCTTCTTCTACCCACAAGAGTCGTACTGTAACCCTTTTCTTCGACCTCTTTTACGACTTCATCCATATATTTTTTGATCCCGGGATATCTCCTGAAATATAATTCTATATATTCCTTCGCTTTCTTCATAGGGATATTGAGGTTATTGGATAAACCAAAATCACTGATTCCATATACGATCCCGAAGTTAACGGCCTTTGCCGCTCCTCTAAGTTCGGGAGTAACCTCATCGATCGGAACGGAAAAAACCTCCGAAGCTGTCTTCCTGTGAATATCGCTTCCCTCCTTAAAACCTTCTATCATTTTTTCCTCTGCAGCAATATGAGCCAAGACCCTCAATTCGATTTGAGAATAGTCGGCGTCTATCAGAACGCAACCGGGTTTTGCGACAAAAACCTTTCTCAATTCCCTCCCTTCTTGCGTTCTTATCGGTATATTCTGTAAGTTTGGATCCAGAGATGAAATTCTGCCTGTGCTTGTCAAAGTTTGATTGAAGGTGGAATGGATCCTTCCTGTCACGGGATTGATCAATTGGAGCAGACCTTCCACATAAGTGGACTGAAGTTTTGCTATCTGTCTGTAGGCCAGAATACTCTCAATGATCGGATGTTCATCATAAAGTTTTTCCAAAACTTCAGCGTTGGTCGAATAACCCGTTTTTGTTTTTTTTAAGGGGGGCAACCCCAACTTTTCAAACAGGATCACTCCAAGTTGCTTCGGAGAATTGATATTAAAGGTTTCTCCCGCATATTTATACACCTCTGCCTCATAGGTATCAATAAGACTTTGATAATGCTCCTTCAGAGTATGAAGAACTTCAACATCGGCTCGGATCCCTTCAAACTCCATCTCCCCCAGAGTTTTTATCAAAGGAAGTTCGACCTCTTGAAACAGTTTGTTCATGCCCTCTTTCTCTATACTTTCCAGCATTTTGGGCTTGATCTTTCCTACGATTTGTAAAACATCATAAAAATACTGATCCGTCTTGAAAGGATCTGCAATTTGATAGGAGATTTTTTTCTTGCCCTTCCCAAGAAACTCCTCCGGATCGTACTTCGGCTTTCCTATTGCATATTCGAGTGCCAAAGCCTCTATCTTCTCTCCGCTTTTTGAAGGATCTAGGACATAGCGAGCTACATCTGCATCGAAATTCAGGTGATCCAAGGTGATCCCATAGGCCTTGAGTGCCACATAGACCTCCTTGAGACAATAACCTCCCACTTCGATCCCGGGATCTTGAAGATACTGTGCCAATAAAGCGATCTGCTCTTCTTTGATACAGTATGTCTTATCATAATCACAGAGATAGAGTTTATGAATCCTTCGTGACTGGACATGTCCCTCCTCGATAGCACAAGCGATCAAAATTTCCTTAGGAGCCTTCTCAAGAAGTCCGGATACATCCGTATCGAATACGGCCTCCTGTAAGGAGACAATCCCTGCGTCCTTCTTGGGATCAAGTTTATTTAACAAAGACACAAAACCGTACTCTACAAACAGAGGTCTGAGCTTCTCCTGATCATCCGGATTATATTTAAGATCTTCAAAATCGAAATCCAAAGGAATGTTGCGAACAATGGTCGCCAACCTCTTACTGATCAGAGCTGTTTCGTATTCCTCTTCCAACTTCTTTTTAACCGAACCCTTAAGCTCATCCGTATGTTCCAAAAGATTTTCCAAGGTTCGATATTCTTTTAAAAGTTTAATCCCTGTTTTTTCTCCTATACCTGAAACTCCCGGGATATTGTCGGATTTATCCCCCATCAAGCCCTTAAGATCGATAAATTGTTGAGGTGTCAACTCGTACTTCTCCATCACGTTGTCTTCGTCATAGATCTCGACTTCACTAATCCCCTTTTTAGTGAATAAAACTTTAGTCCTCTTTGAAGCCAATTGCAAGGCATCCCTATCCCCCGTCAGGATCAGGACCTCAAATCCCTCATCTTCGGCAAATTTGGATAGAGTCCCCAAAATATCATCAGCTTCATAGCCTTCAAGTTCTGCACGATGGACCCCCATTGCATCCAGGATCTCTTTTAAAGGTTCTACCTGCATCGCCAATTCATCGGGCATTCCTTTTCTCGTACCCTTGTAGCCTTCGTATTCTTTGTGTCGAAATGTCTTAGCCCTCAAATCAAACTCAACGCTGATATGAGTCGGTCCATACTCCTCGATCGCCTTGTACAGCATCGTCAAAAAACCGTAAATGGCATTGGTTACCAAGCCATCCTTATTCATGAGAGGAGGAAGAGCATAGAACGCTCTATTCATTAGAGAATTTCCGTCTATCAACAACAATTTCTTCATCTTCTTTTTAACTCCTTATCCAAATATCCTTCCTTCATATCCTTTCCATCCAAGGACTACGAAAATATGCTCTGTGTCTTTTTGTCAGGGATCTGTGCAATCAAAATGGCAATAAACATAACCACACAGCCTATCAGCTCCTTGGTCGAAAGCACTTCATTAAGAAGGAAGTACCCTCCCAAAGCTCCAAACACCGCTTCCAAACTCAAAATCAAAGAGGCTATGGTGGGATCCGTATTCTTCTGTGCAATCATCTGAAGAGTATAGCCGACTCCGGCTGAAAACACTCCCGCATAAAAAATAGATACTCTCGCGTCCCAGATCCCGCTCCATTCCGGTTTTTCCCACAAAAACATCGCAATGGAAGATAAGATCATGGCTACAAAAAACTGCAGGAACGACATATACAGCGGCTCAACCTTATTGCTGTAATAGTCGATTACAAGAATGTGAACCGCCCAAATAAATGAAGCCATAAGAACAATAAAATCCCCATATTCCATACTCAAGCCTTCCTTCATGGTCAGGAGATATAGCCCTACAGTTGCCAAAACGACGCCAAGCCATGTAAGAGGACCTACTCTTTTTTTGAAAAATATCCCCAATATAGGTACGATGATAATATAAAGTGCAGTAATAAACCCGACTTTTCCGGCACTGCTATAAACCAACCCTGTCTGTTGCATGGAAGAAGCAACAAAGAGAATACTCCCTGTAACAAGACCGCTCACAATTGTGGTTGTCTTATCATGCTTAGGTCTGGATAAGCTCATCGCGTACTTTTTTTTGTTCATATAAAAATATAAATAGGCCACAATTCCGATGGAAATAACAGCCAACATATACCTTGTCGCCATAAAAGTAAGCGGACCTATATGCTCCATTCCCGCCCTCTGAGCAACAAACGCCGTCCCCCAAATAAAGGCGGTTGTCATCAACATGATATCTCCCATCAATCTTCCCTTTTGTTTCACTTTTGTATCCCCCACTCCACATTGATATTTTGATCCATCTCTTCACAAAAAATCTTCGCCACACTACAAACATCTTTCTTTGACACAATAAAAGCAAGATCCCCTAAAGAACAAGAGTAAGCATTAGCAAGAAAAAAGTAGTGTAGGACCGAAGGGCAAACATGATACCGGTTTTTTTGCACCCTCGGTTAATACCCGTATGTTTTCGAATATGCTCCGGCAACATACGAACTTCCATTTAACCGTTCCCCGCCTTGTTTTTAGAAGAAACACCAAACAAAAGCAAACTTGCGATTTTGCTGCGAATATGAAATATATAAGGACCTGTAAGCACAACACGCTCAACAATTTCATCCTTCATACATAATAAACCGGATATTATTCCGATTTTTCAAATTATGTGATATTACCTTTATGATTACACTTCTACAATCTCCGGATACAAGGCCGCCATGTTCCGCTTACGTTCATCTTCTTCTTGAAAATGTCTATAAGCAAGTACATAACAAGTTCGATAATAAGGTTCCACGAAGACATACAACACTTGAATAAAGGCTCCGGCCAAGAGATAATACGGGATAAACGACAAACTTAATACAAACAGATCCATCTTCCTCCCCTCTGTCATTATCGCACTCTTGTTAAACAGAACCTTCATCGAATCCTCTTCGTATTCAACCAAAAGATAAGGTATCATTGAATATTCATATGACTTGATAATACCCGGAATAAGAACTAAAAGAGACCAGAGAACAATCTTCAATTTCATCACACACATCACACACATGCAACGTATATATCTGCCTTTTTTAAATCCCCAAAACAAGTCCGACAACCTCACGGGTTCTCCCTTGCTCACATCGAGAAGGATCTTATGTGCTCCAACTTCCAGAACCGAAAAAATAAGAACAGTTAATATAAGAGCGACTGTCGTCGCAACGAAAAAAGCCCGGTAAGACATAATCACATACAAAGTCTTCTGCTGCCAATAAAGGATAAAACTGCTCAAAAAATCGGGGATCATATATAAGTGTGTGCTGTTACCCAATCGCAGTAAGGGTGGATTCGGATACTCTCCCACAAACCTTGCACTTTCAAAGTGATTTCGGACAAAAAAATTCTCTATAAATATGCAGGCAAAAAACAGATGTAGATAGTACCTCTTCATCAGCTCTCTTGCCTCTTTTTTCAAAAGTCTCCTATCCATGACAGTCCTCCTCTCAACATGTAGCCGATACCTTCTAAAAGATCACTGTACATCTATCCTCGTTTTACAAACTCCGAAAAGCATAAAAACATATATGGAGCAGACGATTTCAAACGTTTATCCTTGATGTACAACGAATGTTACCCTGCGGCAACACCACATCACACCAAAAAACGAGTGCCATTTTTGTGCAAACAACATTCTTGAAATCATTCATTTTACATGTTTCCGGCATTTCATAAAACAACATAAAGGCCCTTATACCGCTCTGTGCGGTATTTTCTTCTTTAGGCAATACGACATCGCCATAAATAATTATAGCTTATAAATATGTTTTTTTATACCTTTTTGATGAAATTCCATAGATTTCCGCTTATTCTTAAACGTCCGCTGTCTGTCACCCGAACGAACTCTCCCCGTTTTTCATCAAAGATCTCTCCATGTCTTTTACAAATTACATAAATATTTCACCGCATTTCGGGTATATATTAACATAATAGATTATTTGAGGAGAAGGATGTGTTTGATCTTCTCCGGCACTTTGATACTGCACCGCACGGAAGGTTAAACCTGTTTTTGTCGATGGATTGTTTCTATCATCATGTCATGTTGTTAAAAACTTCCCTGTATGTATGATGTCGAGACTCAAACCATGTGATTGGATTTATGAGACCGGCTATACAATCATTCAAGGAAGCAGTAAACAGTGCTCTCAATATTGTATTTGAACTTAAGGAGTTGTTTTATTTGAAAAAGATATTAGGAGTAATTTTCATTCTTTTAGGGATTGCGGGCGGCTTCCTGCCTTTTATGCCCGGCTTTGTTTTTGTTGTCCTGGGCCTATCCATGCTGTCCCCTTCGATCGCTTTAAAGATAAAAAAGCTTCGACGCAGATACAAATGTCATGGTAGCTTAAAACGACTGTTGAAAGAATCGATCGATCTGACACAGGCTTCCATCAAAGAGAAAATGAATCGTATGTCCTGTTAAACACAATCTGATACTATTGCCCTGCCCTTTGACTTATGGATCATGCCGATTTACACTCCATAAAAGATGAAACGAATGTTTGTAATCACACAACGGATATAACGGAGCTTCTATTGGAGAATCGTACGAGTACAAACAAACGACAGAGGAATTTTGCACATTACATCCGTTGCTCCTTTAAACCGTAGTTGGATGTCGCTATAGTTTACAACCGATGTGTAACACATGGATGCTTTATTGATTTCGATACTGTGCTTGAGACAACAAGAAACAAAGACATATCTTGCTTCTTGTCGTTGTGTACAAGATAGAGGTATCCTGAGATCAATACTTCCAAGCGTTCTGTTTTTCGAGATTTTACAGTTTCTCCTTGACTCCTGTGAATTATAGCGGAGATGTATAAAATAAGATTATATATCCCTCTGCCGCTACACCGATTCGTTCAGGCTCTTATATCGGTTGCACACATCACGGTTTGATTTAATTATAGAGCGGACACGGGTCTGCACTTACTTCTTTAACATTTGCTGTCACAGTCATTGACAGCAAATTTTCTTGTAGCTTTACCGGCATTTCTAAAGATGACAAAAAACTCATGCTATCTCGATTACAATTGACAGGTTGAACACGTTAAGGTATATTCTCCTCCAACTTGTTTTTCATGAATGATGTATTCTGTATACGGGGCATTTCTATCGGAGAATAGTGTTAGAGTTCAACGGTTGCATTTCATATAACTCAAATTTGAACCGACGATCCGGTTTTTCTTCAAGAAACACCGGTCGATGACGAGCTTAACCACAGGTTAAAAAAAATAAACATTGAAGAAAGGATGCTTTAACTATGGTAAAACGAAAACTGATACCCATTCTGTTGCTTTTTTCTCTTCTTTTATCCTTTGTTGCCGGTTGCACAAAGCAAACAGCTTCCTCATCGGAGCAGGGTGTTGTATCCGTATCAAATGAAGAAACCAAATCGGAAGCGGAGGACAATGAAGGCGATGCACTAACCTCAGCCACTTCGCAGTCCGAGAAGGAAGCCGACGAAGATGTAGAGGATTCTTTAGAAGAGAATGAACCTCAAGCAAATCAAGAAAATACCTTGAAGGAGGGAGAAGCGTATTCTTCAAAAGAGGAAGTGGCACTTTATCTTTTCCATTTCAAAACATTGCCATCGAATTTCATTACCAAAAAAGAGGCAAAGCGATTAGGATGGATTGCAAAGGAAGGCAACCTCTGGGAAGTTACGAATCATATGAGCATTGGAGGGGATGTGTTTGGAAATCGAGAGGGTAAACTTCCTGACAAAAAAGGAAGGACTTGGTATGAATGTGATATCGACTATCAAGGAGGAACCAGAGGCCCCAAGAGAATCGTCTATTCCAATGACGGATGGATATACTATACGGGCGATCACTACTCCACCTTTGAACTCTTATACGAAGGAGATTAGATTATGCGAGAAATACATCTAGACGGAAAAAAAATGAAAACAGCTGAAAAGACCCATCTTTACCTTCGGGTAAAACTGGATCTGCCTTATTATTATGGAGATAATTTGGATGCTCTTTGGGACTGTCTGAGCGAAATATCCGATATTTCTATTATTACACTCGAAAACAGTACGGTACTTAAAAAGCATCTCGGTACCTATGCAGATTCTCTGATCCGCATCTTTGAAGATTATACACATGAAAATCCGGATTTCAAGTTTGAGATCCTTTCATAAGAGGAGGCCCTTATGTATTTCAATGATACTCTACTCATAGGTAAAGGAAATCATCATGCTAACTTACTTCCCAAAATGGCAAACCGCCATGGCTTGATTGCAGGTGCAACCGGAACGGGAAAAACCGTTACATTGAAAGTTCTTGCGGAATCTTTCAGCGATGCCGGTGTCCCGGTCTTTCTCGCCGATGTCAAAGGAGATCTCAGCGGAATGATAGAGCCGGGAACTTCCAACCCTAAAATCAATGAACGTTTGACCGAACTTGAGATCGAAGAATTCTCCTTTCGATCTTATCCGACCGTATTTTGGGACATCTTCGGAGAAAACGGCCTTCCCGTTCGAACGACGATTTCGGAAATGGGTCCTCTACTCCTGTCCCGCCTTCTCGATTTGAATGAAACACAGACATCAATTTTGACCGTCATATTTCGAATCGCCGACGACAGACAGCTCCTGCTTCTCGATTACAAAGATCTGAAAGAAATGGTACAGTATGTATCAAGCAACACCACCTCCTTGAAGGACGATTACGGAAATCTTCCCGGCTCGTCACTGAGTGCAATTTTTCGTAAAATCATCGCTTTTGAAGAAGAAGGTGCCGACCTCTTCTTCGGAGAAGAAGCCTTGGATATCCGTGATTTTATGAAAATCGATGTAAACTCAAGAGGTTATATCAACGTCTTGGATGCACGAAAACTTTACCACAGCCCCAAAATGTACTCCACCTTTCTTCTTTGGATGATTTCCGAATTATTTGAAGAACTACCGGAAGTCGGAGACTTGGACAAGCCCAAATTGGTCTTCTTCTTTGACGAAGCCCATCTCCTCTTTGACAATGCTCCCAAGGTTCTTTTGGACAAGATCGAGCAAGTCGTTCGATTGATTCGTTCTAAAGGAGTAGGTATCTACTTTATTTCTCAAAATCCTGATGACATTGCAGAAGATGTCCTCGGCCAACTCGGAAATAAAGTTCAACATGCACTTCGTGCCTTTACCCCCAAAGACCAAAAAGCAATCAAAGCCGCAGCGCAGTCCTTCCGCAATGACGGAAACATTGATATCGTTGCTCAAATTACCTCCCTAAAGGTAGGCCAGGCCCTTGTTTCCTTCTTGGACGAAAATGGTTCCCCCGGTGAAGTCGATGTAGTTACCATCCTTCCTCCGTCGAGTAAGATGGGACCGGCCGACCCTTCCCTGATCGCTTCCAACCTGAGTACAGAACCTCTCGCTTCCAAGTATAAGAATCCGATCGACAGGGAATCGGCCTACGAGGTGCTAAAACAAAGAGCCTTGAAAGAAGAGGAGGACAAGGTACGCCGCAAACAGCAGGAAGAGTGGGAAAAACAAAGAGCCAAAGAAGAAGCAGCCTTCCAAAAAGAAAAAGAGAAATGGGAAAGAGAAATGTATAAAAAGACAGCCAAGCCCTCAAAGCCGAGATCCGTGGACAATATTATTGAAACAAGTATGAAGCAGATGACGCGAAGCATCTCCGGAACGATAGGAAGACAGATCGGCAAAGAACTCATCCGAGGAATCTTCGGCTCTCTTAAAAGATAAAAAGAATCGAAAGCATGTTTTGCAAGCTGCTTTTCCATAACTATGGCGACACCGTATATTTTGAAAAATCATCCTAAAACTCATGTTATACTACTATTCCTTTGAATGATGGATATAACTAATCTTGTGATCCATAGAAGATAAAACAATGTTTCATGGTTTGAAAAATAGATATATCCATACTTCTATTGAAAAATAGTATTATACAAAGGATAAAGTCATTGAAAATGTGGATATGAAAAACTTTCGTATTTTATAAACTCAAAACAAAAATAAGAAACGTACCTTTGTACTGACAACGGGGGCCCATGCCCATCATACCCAAAAAGGCGGACAACCATAGGTTATTCGCCTTTTTGAGTATGATTTTATATTGTTTTTCAAGTTATGAACTTATTTCCGCTAAGCCCTCTTATCCTTCGGAATAACTTTCAAATATTCTTCATCCGAAGTACAAATACGACCCGGATGGGACATAAAGTCTTTTACCAAAAGAATGACGACTCCCTGTAACATGAAGACTGCAACTAAGTTGGGGATCGCCATCAAACCGTTAAGTGTATCCGAAATCGCCCATACTTCTTGAAGTTTTCCGATACTTCCGATGATGATAAAAGGAACGTAGAGAAGTCGATACACCATCACGGACTTGGATCCGAACAAAAAATCCATACATCGTTCTCCATAGTAGGCCCAGCCCAAAATCGTAGAAAATGCAAATAGAGTTAAGCCGATGGCAACAATAAAGCCACCACCTTTAAATCCGGTATCAAATGCCGCCGATGTCAATGCAGCCCCTTGAAGGCCGCTATCCCACTGATTGGTAACCAAAATAACAAGAGCGGTCATCGTACAGATAACAATCGTATCTACAAAAACCTCGAACACTCCCCACATCCCTTGGCGCACAGGGTGATCGGTCTTTGCAGCCGCGTGAGCAATCGGCGCGGAACCCAACCCCGCCTCATTGGTAAATACTCCACGTGCAATACCCATCTTCATGACCTGTTTTAAGGTTGCTCCTGCAAAACCTCCTACTGCAGCTTTTGCACTGAAGGCGCTCCCGAAAATCAGACCTAAAGCACCGGGGATACGTCCTATATTCATCAGGATAATGGCAATGGATCCCAAAATATAGAATGCCGCCATAAAAGGAACAAGTTTTTCGGTAACACTTGCGATCCTCTTGATTCCGCCGAGGATAACAATACCTGCAAGTACCGCTAAAACAATTCCCGTCCATAAAGGATTGATCCCGAACTTAGTTTCGAGAGCCTGTGCGATCGAGTTCGACTGCGTCATATTTCCGATCCCAAAAGATGCCAAAGCTCCAAACAATGCAAATACACTTGCCAACCAAGGAAGTTTTGTTCCGTGTTTAATATAATACATCGGCCCTCCGGAAAAGGATCCGTTTGCTTCTTTTTCACGATAGGTAATTGCGAGCACAACTTCCGAAAACTTCGTAGCCATTCCAAAAAATGCCGACATCCACATCCAAAATACCGCTCCGGGTCCTCCGGTTGCAATCGCCATGGCAACTCCGGCTATATTACCGGTTCCTACCGTAGCCGCAAGAGCGGTAGACACCGCTTGAAATGCAGTAACCTCACCTTCTCCGTCTTTATCCGTAGACTTTGCAAATATTTTGAACAACGTATTCTTCATGATGTAACCGAATTTTGATACCTGAATAAACTTGAGCCTGAATGTTAACGCAATACCTGTTCCCACAAGCAAAATAAGCATTGGCCAACCCCAAACGATTCCCCCGATAAAATCGTTAACCTTAAGTATTGATTGCATACATTCTTCCTCCCTTTCCTTAGACAGAACCCATCTTGTTCATCAGACCTGTCATAAAACGGATTGTGAAACTATGTACCCGATATCTAAAACACCTGTGAACAAAAGATCCTTTGCCTTAAAACAAAAATACTATCCCCTGTGATTCTACAAACTCATTATACTTCTAATTGTTAGAAAAATCAATTAATAATTTTTCAAAAATATTACAATGTATATCCATCTGTATGTCAAAATCTTACTGTACTACCTCATCTTGTTTTTCGATTGAAGAAATAAGCATATCTATCTTTACAAATACAAAAAACATTTTAGCTCCTATAGGATATGAGACGCGGACCAACAGTTCAAATAGTATATAAGAGCACAAACTGTATTTTCAGAAGATTGAATCCGCTTTATTATTCAGTATCCAATTATTTTTCATTTAAGGAAACAAAAAGAACTCCATAAAAATATGGAGCTCTTTCTATAAATACTACTTACTTAAGGACAGGTAACAGTTTTTTTCCTAATGCCGTTACGACAAAACATTTTACAACGTCTCCGGGAAGGGTCATAAGCACGAAGTTGACCAGCAATACCTTTGCACCTAGAGGCTGTCCTAAAAGGAAGGTGGATAGTACATAATAATATCCTACTCCGATCACATAGATCGATGCCATTCCTGCCGCATTGGCCAATAAAATAGATTTAAAATCGTTCTTGGAAGCTCTTTCTCTAAGTTTTCCCGTGATCCATGCTCCGAGAATAAATCCCAGAAGATAGCCGAACGATGGCTTCAATACATAGCCTATCCCTCCACCCTGTGTAAAGATAGGCAGTCCAATCAGTCCCAGAATTACATAGAGAGCAACCGCAACCGAACCCAAGTAACTACCAAGCAATAAACCCGACAAGGTCGTAAACAGGTTCTGCATTGAAAAAGGGATCATCGGTAAAGGGATACGAATAAACGCTCCTACTGCCGATAATGCAGTAAATAATGCAACTAAGATAAGTTCTTTTGTTTTAAAAGCGGATGTTGAATACGTTCTTTCCATTTTTTCTTGTCTCCATTTCTATTATGATCTGAATATGAGTATAGTACGAAATCTCTTTATTGTCAACAATATAAACTAAAAAGTTTACAAATAAGTCTTTATTATACCATACAATTTAAAAAACAGAAAAAAAAACGGGTTTCGTACAAAAAACAAAACTTCTGTAGCTTGCTAACACCCGTTGCATCGAACAATTTCTAAAGAGATTTTTTGTTGTTGTGAAGCATTTTTATACTATTCTCTATTAGAATTGACAGGTTGAACACTTTGAAGCATATCATCTTCAAAGTGTTTTTTGGCAATGATAGATGTTTGATACTCGGCATTTCAAACGGAGAAGGACATTAGATTCGCATATACAAAAGATCGCTTTTGTGCGGCACTTCCTGGTTTTCGTATCAGAACCGTCGAGATAAAAAATACCGATGAGAATCTGACGTGAACTCTCATCGGCTGAAATTATTTTTATTCTATACTACTCCCGTTTGAAACGTCACCTCCCATCCTCGGTATGGTCAGATCGGGTCTGTATAAACGTTTTTTCGATATAGAAATAATTAAAACGTGAAGAGTGATAACTCCACTCCCTGCACGGAGTATCTCTCTAAAAATAATGTGAACATCTCAAGTCTCGCACCAAAGAGTCCATCGTCTTTCTCAGCGAACGCCCAAAGCTCGAGTACTCCTCGTCCGAAAGATTGATCATAGACAACCTGATCGACCAATGTTTTACCTCCGGAAGTTCTCCACCAAAAAATACCTCTTGTTTTTTATCCGACAAAAAGTAAATGATATCGGACAACTCATAGTTCTCACAGATCAAGTTTTTGATATCGGATCCGTACATATATTCTATCCACTCCGAAACATCTATTTTTGCAGAATAGGAAGAAGGTTCTCTTTTGGTTTCCTTCACTCCCAAACCCTTCAAAAACAACTTCTTCCTCCTGATACACAGATGATTCAACTCTCTTTGATACTTCTGATTTTCATCAAGCAACGTCTTCATAGCAAAAAGAAACATCTGCGCCTGTTGAGGTGTCGATATTCCTGAAAGATGGATATCCGACAAAAGACGGCTTTCTATGATCAGTCGTTCCATAAACGAAAGTTCTTGAGAACTATCCTGTTTGGTTTGATAGCGTTTGTTCAAAATCGCTTTTTTCTCAGGAGGAGATCCTTCTATGATCCTGTCTATAACATTATCTTTGGACATCATAATCATTCCGAGTTTCCAACCCGGCGCCCCGAAATATTTTGAAAATGAATACAGAACGATCGTATTTTTCGGATAGGAAAGATATAAGGACTTATAATTTTTTAAAAACGGAGCATACATCTCATCCGGAACAAGAATAAGATTCGGATTGGTTTCTCGGAGCAGTTCATCGATCTTATCATTAAGGACCTGATTTTGTTCCAGAACAAATCTTGAAGATCTTCCAACCATAAATAGAACTTTGATTTTTGTATCTTCCAAAACTTGCAGTTCCTGTTCTATTCGTTCAGGCTCTCCCTCTTCAAACACATCATAGTTTACAAAGATGCAATCGATCTCCAGTTTGTAAAACAATGTTTTGATCTTCTCTTGGCTATACTTGGGCACAAAAAACGCCACCTTATCCCCCCGTTCCAAAACTCCATTCATCAGCAGGGAATGAATAAGGTAATGAACGCTGATGTTGGAGCCTTCTGTGGGGAAAAGATCCGCTTCGCCATGTATATCTCCAAGATTTAACACAGTTCCCAGATAGAGGTTGAGCATCTTCTCCATACAGGGAGAGAACTTTCCGCTTTTCGGATGTGTCATTGCCAAAACAGCTTCGACCAACTCGTACAAGAGTTCCTCGGGAGCGATTTCATCTGTAACAGCGGCATATTCAAGCGTATCGAATATAAACCGCAATCCCTTGTCAAGGGGATACTCATCCATATAGAACTTGAAGCGACTGTGGATCCCGTTTTTTTCGATCTTTCCACCTAAAAAATCCGAAACGGAATTACGCTCGGATTCCCTGATGGCAAACTTCCCCAAAGAAAAAAATGCTTCTCTCGCATCATTCTCCGTCCAATTCGGAAAGTGTCTTTGAATGTTGATATCTTCATCCGTGTTTTTTCTAGTTCTCACTTTGAACTTGAAGGTGTCTGCAGTTTGTTTCATCATCTGCGTTCCTTTTATTTCGGCATAACCTGTATATATTCGATCCATCTTTCTCCCTCTAAGCTTTCTCTTAATACTTAAGTTATTACCCATAATTTTGTTTTCTATCCAAGTTGCATTGATTTGTTTCAAGTTTTTTATATAGTTTTCCCCGACACCAATCATATTCACACAGAAAAAAACACCTGTTTCACATCTAAGAAAATACCGAATAATTCGAAAAAATAATCTGAAATCAATGTTATACAAGGAATAACACGACAACCTCGATCTTGTACTACTATTATCCCATAAGAGGGAGAGAAGGGAAGTTTTTTTTGATTTTATTTTGGAGTTTCAGGTAGAACCTGAACTCCGATGAGAAAGTATATTGTTATACTTTACTTTATTATACGTGGAATAATAGTATCATGACGTCCTTCGTTTGAAATCACGATAATGTGAGCTATGTAAGAGGAAGCTCATCGTACTTAAAGATAACCTTCCTCTTTTAACAGTTTCTTAAAATTCCGCCGTTCCTACAGTTCTCGGGAAGGGGAGCACATCTCTTATGTTACTCATTCCCGTCAAATACATAATCATGCGTTCAAGTCCCAATCCGTATCCTGCGTGCTTGACTCCGCCGTATTTTCTCAGTTCCAGATACCACCAGTATTCCTCTTCGTTAAGACCGATAGACTTCATCCTGTCGATCAGGACATCCATCCTTTCTTCTCTTTGGGATCCACCGATGATTTCGCCGATTCCCGGTACAAGCAAGTCTGCCGCAGCGACCGTCTTATTATCATCGTTTACCCTCATATAAAATGCTTTGATATCCTTAGGATAATCCGTTACAAAAACAGGCTTCTGAAATACTTCTTCCGTCAAATACCTTTCGTGCTCCGTCTGAAGATCCAACCCCCACTCTACCGGATATTCAAACTCCTTATCCGATGCTTGGAGCAGTTCGACGGCCTCACTGTAAGTGATTCTCTTGAAATCAGAACTTGCTACATGGTTCAGACGCTCAAGTAAGCCTTTGTCGATAAAAGAGTTGAAAAACTGCATTTCTTCAGGTGCGTGCTGCATAACATAATCAATGATGTATTTGATCATCTCCTCTGCCAAATCCATATAGTCATTTAAGTCTGCAAATGCGATCTCCGGTTCAATCATCCAAAATTCCGCTGCATGACGTGCGGTATTGGAATTTTCGGAACGGAAGGTAGGGCCGAAGGTGTAGATCTTCTTGTATGCAAGGGCATAGCACTCCCCTTCCAACTGGCCGCTTACGGTAAGATTGGTCGACTTTTTGAAAAAATCTCTGCTAAAGTCCACAGTACCTTCCTGTGTCTTAGGCACATTATTCAAATCTATGGTCGTAACGTGGAACATCTCTCCTGCACCCTCAGCATCGGAGCCTGTTATGATGGGCGTATGCACATAGACAAAATCTCTTTCCTGAAAGAACTTGTGAATGGCATAGGACACCAAAGAACGTACTCGAAACACAGCCGCATAGGTATTTCCACGAGGACGCAAGTGAGCAATTGTCCTCAAATATTCAAAGGTATGACGTTTCTTTTGTAGAGGAAAATCCGAAGAGGAAGGTGCTTCCACGCAAACCTCCTTCGCCTTTAATTCAAAGGGTTGTTTTGCATCGGGAGTTTCGACCAAGAGACCTTTTACGGAAATTGCAGTTGCAATGGAAAGCTTTGCAACGTCTTTAAAATTATCCATATCTTCCTCATACACCACTTGAAGGTTTTTGAAAAAAGTGCCGTCATTCAACTCGATAAATCCGAAGTTCTTAGATCCCCTGTTGGTCCTGATCCATCCTTCTACCATAATTTCCCTGTCGCTGTAAGCCTGTGTGTTTTGAAACAGTTCCCGAATATCTACCGACTTCATCTTACCATCTCCTTTTCTTTAATCTTATTTTTTGTAAAATAAAAATACCTCATCCCTTTTCCTTGGGACGAAGTATCTCGCTATGCCACCCGACAATTTCCCATAACGCCGGGAAAGGCGTTTTTGCGTACTGAAGGATTCTTGTTCCGCAAAAAAACTCTAAGGTGTTCTTCACAAAAAGCGTCGTATCGAACTTCCACCGTCTTCGACTCGCTGAACCTACTTCTTAATGCTACTCTCCTCGTCATCGTTTTTGCTATATCTTCTTTAACATCGGGTATAAAATCACAATGTTGTCTGTTATGATAACATCTTTTTTCATTTTTTTCAATATCTTACCGAAAATATCATCGAGCCATCGGATGGATACTTCTCCGTTTATTTTTGCTACGATGTTTTCTGTAATAAATAAAGGTTACAATCACAGAAGGAAGCAAAACAAAGAGATAAATTGGAGAATTTACATTCAAAAAAAACATTGCACCCTGTACGATGAAGTTGATTACCCACATAAAGGTCAAATTCTCATTGCTTTTGATAAAGTGAGGACTGTCGTTGGATATAATCCTCGTATATTCGGAAGTCAAGGGTTTTCCCTGAAGGATACTGAATGCCCATATCAAAGCCAGATATACGCTACTTAGGACTCCGCTCAAATAATCGACCCACATCGGTGCTGTCGAAGATGTGAGAAAAACCGCCAAAAAGAATATCGGAGAGGCGATATCCAACCATGTGGCTCTCTTTTTAAACAATCGAACAACCAAAATCAGTATACTGAAAAAAACAGACAGCCTGATGTCGATTGAAATGTATTCGAGTCGATCCAACCAAAATAAAGTCCAAGGCAAAAAGGCGATGAGAAGCCAGTGCAATTCAAGTTTCATATTATAACCGAAGGTCTCTTTTATCTCATTGTAAAAGTCGTTTTCCAAATCTCCTCTTGCTTCATATTCAAAATCCTCTTGCACCTCATAAACCTCATTGTATTCTCGCAAAAAATCCGCTCCACCAAGTCCGCTGTCCTCTTCGTATATAAAGGGATTTGTTTCATTCAAAGTTCGGGAGGAGGATATACTTTCCAAACCGCTCTTTTCCGTAAAACAAGCTTCCTTGCTCAAGTGTTGATTCTCAATAAACTCTTTTAACAAATTCTCTCGCCTCTTCGCATACCAGACATCATCGGATATCTTGATCGCGTCAACGATTTCTTCCAAAAACTCGGCATCTTCGATCTCTACCGGAATCACTCCTTCTTCCAGACATCGATAAAGCTCCTCCGTGATGTCAAATCGTAGAATTTGGTTCTCTCCGTCCGAAAAGACTGTCGGTGTTTTGTCCTGCACCGTTTCCTGTTCTTTCAATAGTATTACTTTTTTGCTCATTTTTTTCACCACATTTTTTGTATTCCAGCTTTGTTCCTCCCGACAACATATAACTGTTTCTTCGGAACACTTTGACAGGATCAGCTTCCTTTGGAAACCGACTTCCTGTATCGATATAACATCCCTTCAAGATTGTCATACTCACTTACAACAATTTTATTAACATCGAACTCCTGCATGACCGTCTTCAATATCATTCCGCCTGCGACAATGATATCCGCTCTCTTGGGCTGAAGCCCGTCGATCATCATCCTCTCTTCCAAAGTCTTGGATGCCAAAACATCCAACATATCTTCCACCTGTTCAAACGAAAGATGACTATGATGTACCTTGTCACTATTGTACACCTTAAGACCTTGGACCATTGCAGAAAATGTAGTTATCGTTCCTCCTATCCCTACAACCTCTTCCAAAGGATAACGTTTTATCTCCGATTTCAGTGCGAATATCTGCTTTACGATATAGAACCGCATGGCATCAAGCTCACTTTTTTCGGGTATGCTCCCGGAAATAAATTTTTCGGTCATTCTTAAAGCACCTATGTCCAAACTCTTAGAAAACAAAATTCCCTCGCTTTGAGAACCCAGGATGAATTCAGTGCTTCCTCCACCGATATCGATCAGGAGAACATATCCTTTCTTTTGAAGAGATGATACCGCTCCACAAAAACCCAGTCCCGCCTCTTCCGATCCTTCGATTACTCTCACATCAAGACCTGTCATTTCTTTTGCACGAAGAACGAACTCCCTGCGATTTTTCGAATCCCTTAATGCCGAAGTGCCGATGACTTCTACAACTTCCACTTCCTGACTTTTCGCCAGATTTGCAAACCGCTTCAAAACATCGAGATTTCTCCGCATGGCATCTTCGTCGATATATCCGTTTTCATCCACTCCATAACCTAATCTCGTGATATCGACATATTTTTTTCGGTTGCTTAATTCCTCGCTGTCATCTGCTATCAACAACCTCATGGAGTTGGTCCCTATATCTATCGAACCTATCTTTTTCACGTTACTGCTTCCTTTCCAGATCGATATACACTCTCTCCCCCGGCATGACCATCTTCAGCTGTTCTCTAGCCTGTCTTTCTATATATTCGGGAGTCTTCGAATTTTCAAGTTCCTCCTTAAGTCTTCCTATCTCCCTATCCTTCTCTTCCATTTCCATCTCAAGCTGTTTCTTCTGTTTTTGAAGTCGATTCAATGTCATTCCCTGGTTGAAATAGAAGGTTGCGATATATAGCAGGACACCTATCAACACCGCTCCTATGATCAAGAGAAGATGATCTGTTGATTTCTTTTTCTTCGCCTTTTTGTCACTTTTCTTCTTTTTCGACAGATCGATCACCTTCACCCCGGCCTTTTCCATCTTCCTACCTTCGTTCATCTCTTTTGTTCTCATCGCGCTCTACCTTACATTCCAACAGTTCATCTATTCGGAAATAACCTCGTACAAGTTCGAGGCCTCTTCTTTTTTTGTCGTATCCTTCAAATCGGTGACCCTGACCTTCAAACTCCTTTCACCAAAGGTAATATCGAGAATATCCCCGACTTTCAGCTTCGTTGATGCCTTGGCTTCCTTTCCATTTACAAGAACGATCCCTCCATTTGTTGCATCTTTGGCGACGGTTCTTCTCTTTATAATTCTGGACACTTTCAAGTATTTATCCAACCTCATACTATCATCCTCTTCTATCTAAATTCTGTATCTGATTTTTCCAATACTACTTGTACCTTACATTATACCACATTTTATTTCAATTATACCTTTATTTGTATAAATTGCATAAAATTTGATCTCCCCCTCAAGGACTGTCTGACAAACTTTAAGGTATTTCTGAAAAACTTCAGTACAAAAGGTCAAACGAAGGAAGTGACTTACAAAGCTTGTTAAGCAGATCCAAATGATTGAAACGTCAATATAAATCAGCTGTCTAAATACTAAGAAGTTCTAATGTTATGTTTCACTACTTGGTTTTTTGTTTCAAAAACTTCATGATTCCGTTTGTTACTTTCATTTACTATAAATTACTCTTTTAGATATCCCATAAATTTGACATTTTTATTAGGGAAGTACCTCCCGGATTCCCCTTTGTTTCACGAAACGTAGGAACTCTTACAAATAAACATTTTTGGGAATGGCCTTGTTCGAGAAAAACTAATTTTCTACTACTCTTTCAAATTATGCGGTGTTTTTTAGGTTTTAATACTATTATTCTTTTGAGTTGTGGACATAAACAATTCATGACCCATAGAAGATAAAACAATTTTTCATGATCGAAAAACAGATATATCCATACTTCTATTGGAGAATAGTATAATATTAGACTTTGCGTTCAATGATGAAAAAGGCTGCGATTCCATCGCAGCCTTAACACTATAAGTATTTTTATAAAGTTACTTATTTTTTTCCTTTTTTCTTAGGGGTGTTAACTTTTTCTTTTAATCCTTTTCCGGCCTTAAAAACAGGAGCTTTAGAAGCAGGTATTTTAATGACTTCTTTCGGATTCTTCGGATTTCTTCCTTCTCTTGCCGCTCTTTCTCTGGTCTCAAAAGAACCGAATCCAACCAGTTGTACCTTCTCTCCCGCTACCAAAGACTCTTCTACGCAACTCATGAATGCGTTCAATGCCGCTTCTACATCTTTTTTCGTCAAGTTGGATTTTTCCGCCATTTTTGTAACTAATTCTGCTTTATTCACAATGTTACCTCCTTAAAAGTTGAAAAAATAAATACGGTTTTTTTGTTGTTCTCTGTCCCTTACAGAGAAAAAACAGATACGTCGGGATCACTGCAATCACACAATCGACTCATCCCCCCTAAACGTGCAACCGTATATAACAAAAGATGACTTACCTCAATGCACGCCGGCAGAATAATCTAATAACAACATTCTCCTGTATCTCCAAGCAATCTGTTTTCTTACATTCTATCAAAAAATTCGATTAAGTCAAGCGTTTAACGCGATTTTCCCAATTTTTCCTGCATTTTTATTTTATTCCAAAGCTCCAGAGCCTCTTCTTCCGTATTTATTACAATATCACCAAAAACATGAGGATGCCTTCTGATCAGCTTGCTACATATCGTTTCCACCACATCTCTTATGTCAAAGAAACCTTCCTCTTTTCCGATCTGACTCTGCATAAACACGATGAGCAGCACATCCCCAAGTTCTTCAATCAAATTATCGATATCTTCGTTGTCAATGGCTTGATTGACTTCTTCCGCCTCTTCCAAAAGACATTTCTTGAGACTCTCGTGAGTCTGTTTTTTATCCCATTGACAACCGTTCTCCCCACGCAAGGTCTCTACAATACGCTTTAAATCATAAAAGTCACGAAACTTCTTTTCTTCCTGAACAGGTACGAACAGACTTGTTAAGTGATTGAACTTCCACCCCTTCTGATCCAGCTCATAGAGAAGAAACTCTTGCTTCTTCTCCTGTCCGGGTATCATTGCCCCTTCAACGATCCATACGGGTGTTTCGTCCTCATAGACCTCCATCAACTTTAACTTGACTTCGGAGGCTGTCCAAGAATCATACACCTGCGTTACGATCAAATTTTGCCCGGGATCGACCCTCTCATGCTCAAAGTCCATCGCATTCACAAGAGAAAACCCCTTTGAAGGATCAAAGCCCAAGGAATGAAAGATCGCATCGACAAAACTCATCGAGCTTACAATAATAGCGGTTTTACCCTTCTCCTTCAATTTTTTCTCAATGAGCTCCACCGTCTTCTCGGCAACATACGGATGACCGGGAACACAGTAAATCAAGTCTCTTCGCTCGGATTCTTCCACTATAAGACTTGCTATCCGTTCATACACTTGCTCAAAGCTGTCTAAACGGTAATGCTCATCGAAAAACTCAAACTCTATCCCTTCTTCTTCCAAAATTGAGACAACAGGATGTTGTCTTGTTCTGCAGAAGATCTTTTTTCCCGTTTTCAATTCTCTATAAGCTCCGAGACTGAGTCCCTCCATACTTCCGGGTCCAAGTCCGACAATAGTTACAGACATAGCGCCTCCTTTGTATCCGTTATTTTTTCATAGATGTATTATACGACACTGAAAACACCGAGACATCGAAAAAAGACAACCGTCTTCATTTACCGGAGCATGATTCGTTTTCAGATATGTCCGGTCAAATTGGTTTATTCCCATGCGGTATTCTCCAAAAACAAATCACACTCCTTGTCCCCTCCTTGAACAAGTTCACTTTTTCTTCCATTCAAAATTAAGTACGGTAAGCAACTGTCCGTCTTCAGAGAAGATTTCGTGATAAGATCGGTTTCCTTCTAAACTATACTTGGCAACAACCCTTCCTTCAGGGCCTTTTTCCTTCTTATACACAATCGAAGCTCCGTGTATACGGAAATCGGAGAGAAAACTTCCCTCCCCGTGCAAGCTCTCTATGGCCCAATCGACATATTTCACATTATTGACATGACGGTTGACATCCACATCATAATAACGTACATCGAATAGTTTCCGTCCTTCATTCAAATTCCGAACCGGGGAAGGAAGTTCTCGTTCAGACACCTCCATCATCCACAGCTGCTCTCGGGTTTCCTCTTTGCTCCCATCTTTGAAAACCTCTAGGATCTCTTTAGGGACTTTGGTTATCCTTCTCTTTTCAAGATCGATGACGACCCATCTGGAAAATCCTCTTCCAAGTCTTATCCCCTCGGAAGTATAGATACCGAAATATCGTATAAAATACATACCTCGTCGATCGACCGAAAAGGTTCGAATTTTGATTGAAGTTGCATAGAGTTTTGTCTCTTCCATCTCTACTCGCCAATCATAGAGTACCCATGCCATGTTTCTTCTCTGGAGATAATAGGGATCTATCCCAAGAGAATCTGTGTGCTTGGTCGAAACCGTTCCCAGCACCTCAAGGAGCTGAGGAAGTTTAATATGGTAGTCCCTATCCACATCCCTAAAGTCAACGATATATTCTTCCTTATACTCTTTCACTGAAGCCTCTTTCCCTTCATCACTTCAAAAAGTTCTCTACTTTTTCATACCTTTTTAAACCCTTTATTCTACTTTCTTCCGAAACACCCGAACTTCTTGATGAACCTCTGCCATATCACGGTAAGAGTTTTTTCAACCTGGCACTTTTAATTATACCATGGTTTAAGGCCTGTCAAAAACAAAAGATTTGAACAGAGCGAAATATTCTCTCATATAAGCAGAAAGGATAATGGTCGGAGGCGTAGGAGCAGGAAGTCCATATGGTTGCAGGCCGAATCTTCCGGCTATCATAAGGCTACGGAAAATATGAAACCGATTGGTCGAAATCATCACTTTCAAACCCTGCCCTTCCATAAGAGGCTTGGCATACTTTATATTTTCAAAGGTGCTGGTCGAACGCTTCTCTACCAAAATCCTATTCCCCTCAATTCCCGCTTCCATAAGGTAGCTCTTACCCGCTTCCGCTTCTGCAATCCACTCATCTTCTCCCTGACCTCCTGTCACAATCACAAGGGTTTGGGGATGTTTCTTCAAATAAGCTGCACTTGCCTTCAAACGGGCGGTAAAGGCGGGAGAAGGAACATCCCCGTACAGTTTGGCTCCCAAGACGATAACATAATCCACCTCCACCTCTCTGTATCGAAATCCCCAAAACAGGATCGCCACCTCCACGATGACGAAAGACAAGAGTAGGCATGCTGCAAACCATTTTATTATTTTCATATCTTCCTCCCTTTACCGACACCGCTTCTACGGAAAATATTCTTCCACTTTCGACTGCAAAAAACAGTGTAGCAGCCATAAACACTGCTACACTTAAACATCTGTCTTTTGGGACTCCTTTCACAAACGGATTTTTTTATACTATCATCTAATGAAAATTTCAGATCGAATGCTTTGAAGCATTTCATTATCCAAGTTGTTTTTCGACAAAGATAAGTCTGTATATCCGACATTTCAAACGGACAATAGTATTCCTGCCGTTTCTACTGGTCCCTTAAAACCGCATTGAGCTTCTCTCTCAAGGCGGAAAGAAGTTTTTCCTGAACCTGATTTACTTCTTCGTCGGTCAAGGTCGCATTTGCTTTTCGATAGGTGATGGAATAAGCGACCGATTTCTTCCCTTCTTCAATCCTATCTCCATCATAGACGTCAAAGAGCTCAACCTTTTCAATCAGCTTCTTGCCATATTCTCGAATAAGGGTTTCGATCTCTTGAACATACAGCCCCTTATCGACCACTAGAGCAATGTCCCTCTTGACAGCAGGATATTTGGGAATCCTCTTATACTTAATGTCTTCGGCATAGAGGCTCATCATTTTCACAATGTCGAGTTCAGCCAAATATACTTTTTTCTTCAAGGAAAATGCCTGTGCAACACTCGGATGGACCTCTCCTATGATTCCGACCCTTTCCGTTCCTATAAAGATATCCGCACATTTTCCGGGATGAAAGAGGGCCGCTTCTCTGTTGGGGCGATACTGTCTGCTTTCATAACGCAGAATTTCAAAAATCCCTTCCAATCTCGACTTCAAGCTGAAGAAATCCTCTTCCTTTCCATAAGATGCTGTGACCATAGATGGCAGTTGCTTTGCTTCTTCCTCCTTGAAAAAGATATTGCCGAACTCAAAGCCCGAGAAAAACTCGTTCTTGTGCGCCATATTTGAAGATACGATGTCGAGCATATTCGGAACGAGGCTTGTCCTCATAACTGAAGTTTCTTCACCCAAGGGATTGAGCAATCTCATAAACTTGTAACACTCTTCGGACAAACCTGCTTTTTCAGGTCCTGAAGGACTGACAAAGGAATAGGTCAGGACCTCGGTCAAGCCCGACTTATATGCCGCAGACTTGATTTTGTCCTCAAATATTCTTTCTTCGCTTTTACGCGCGGGGATAACTTCTCCCCGTAGCGGTTTTGACTCTATCTTATTAAATCCGTAAATTCTCGAAACCTCTTCGACGATGTCCGCAAACTGCTCAACATCGGTTCGGTATTCCGGAGGTGTTGCAGCAAATCCGTCTTCTGTTTTTTCGACCTTGAAGTTCAGTTTTGATAAAATATCGAGGATTTCTTCCTCTGATATTTTGCAACCGATGACCTCGTTGATTTTCTCTATGGTAAAATCGACTTTGACCTCTTTACATTCGGCAGTTTGTCTATCGACACTTCCTTTGCAGACCGTCCCGTATCCCAATTTTTCAATCAAGTGACAGAGCCGATCCAAGGCTTTTTTACAACGATGAAGGTCGATGCCTTTTTCAAACCTTGCAGAAGCGTCCGTTCGAAGCCCCAGCTTTTTGGAAGAAGCACGGATGGTGTCTGCATCAAAGTGTGCACTCTCAAGAAAGATATGAGTCGTGGTATCATCGATCTCGGAATTCTGCGCTCCCATGATTCCGCCAAGTGCAATGATCTTCTCCTCATCGCGAATGGTTATGATCGAGGGATCCAAAGTTCTCTCCTCTCCGTCCAGAGTGACACTGCACTCTTCTTCCCCTGCCATCGCCACAACAATTGTGTCTCCAACCAACTTCTTTCGGTCAAAAGCATGTAGAGGCTGCCCGTATTCCAACATCACATAGTTGGTGAGGTCTACAATGTTGTTGATAGGCCTTACATCGGATTCTATCAATCTTCTTTGAATATAGTAGGGAGATTGACAGATCTTGACATCTTTGACCTCTCTTAGAAGATAGCGTCCGCAGAGCTCCGTTTTAATCTTAACATCGCCCTGCAACATCTCCCCTTCTTCTTTCACTTCCAAAGAAGGAAGCTCCACCTTTGCACCGATTGTCGCCGCTGCCTCCATGGCGATACCGAGGATGCAGTTGCAGTCCGGTCTGTTTGCAGTAAGTTCGAACTCGATGATCGCATCATCCAGAAGCATCGCGTCGTGAATATCGCTCCCAAGCTCCGCTTTCTCGGACAACACATAGATTCCTTCTCTCATTTCCTCCGGAATAAACTTGTTGTCTATACCCAGTTCCTGAGCCGAACAAAGCATCCCGTCCGACATGACCCCTCGCATGGAACCACGCTTAATCTTTTTCCCGCCCGGGAGTTTTGCATTGTGTAGGGCAACGGGCACATAGTCTCCCACCTTCAAATTGTCGGCACCTGTAACAATTTGTCTCTCCTCTTCTCCAATCGAAACTCGTACTACTACCAGTTTATCCGCATCGGGATGTTTTTCGATCGAGAGTACTTTTCCGACGATGACGTTTTTGATCTCCGCTCCGGGATAGACAATACCTTCCGTTTTTGTTCCGCTAAGCGTCATTGCCTCCGCAAATTCCTCCGTACCCATCTCTATATCAACATAATCTCTTAACCATTTTAACGGTAGCAACATGGCAATCTCTCCTTAAAACTGTTGTAAAAATCTCATATCGTTTTCATAAAGAAGCCTAATATCTTCTATTTCATACTTAAGCATCGCAACACGCTCAACACCCATTCCGAACGCAAATCCCGTGTACACATCGGGATCTATTCCACAGTTGCGAAGCACGTTGGGATGGACCATACCCGCTCCTAAGATCTCAATAAACCCTTCTCCTTTACAAATGGAACACCCTTCTCCATGACACTTGAAACAGCTTACATCAACTTCCGCACTCGGTTCGGTAAATGGAAAGTTATGCGGTCTGAACTTTGTTTTGGTCTCTTCCCCAAAGAAATGAATTGCAAACTCCTCCAAGGTATGCTTCAAGTTGGCAAAGGTAATCCCTTTTCCTACAACAAGTCCTTCCACCTGATGGAACATCGGAGAGTGCGTCGCATCCGGAGTATCCGATCGAAAACATCTGCCCGGAGAAATCATTCGGATCGGAAGATCTTCTTCCATCATTGTTCTGATTTGCACCGGAGAAGTTTGAGTTCTAAGAAGAAGAGAATCCGTAAAGTAGAAGGTATCACTGATATCCCTCGAAGGATGGTTCTTCGGTGCATTGAGTTTATCAAAGTTGTTTTCCACTGTTTCGATTTCCGGTCCTTCCTTAACCGAAAAACCCAAATTCATAAAGATGGTTTCAATTTCACATATTACCCTTGTAATCGGATGCTCTCTTCCTATAAAAGAGGGATTGACCGGCATGGTCACATCAATCGTCTCCGATTTCAGTTTTTCTTCAAGCAGCAACTTAGCCAAATACTCTTTTTTTCCCTTGAGCTTTGTTTCAATCGTCTCTCTGACGTCGTTGATAACCTTTCCCATAACCGGTCTTTCTTCCGGAGATAATTTGCCAAGTTCTTTTAAGAGAGAAGCCAACTCCTGTTTCTTCCCCAAAAACTCAATTCTCACTTTCTCCAAAGAATCCACACTTTTCGCTTCCGCGATGGCTTCCATAGCTTTGGATTGAATTTTTTCCAAACGTTCCTTCATTGTCTACCTCCATATCTTTCTAGTACTATTATCAGATTAAAATGCCCTCTGTAGAACGAATATACTCAGATACAATGCCTGATTATCGGTTTTATACTATTCTCCAATAGAAATGTAATTATATCTACTTTATGACTACGAACATCCGTGTTATCTTCTGTTGAGTACATGTTTCTGATATCCATAGCACAAATGAATAATAGTATTAGAACACAATAACCGTCCAACAAGACAGTTTAAAACGAAAATAGCATAAACAAAAAAATCCATCAAAAGATATAGGGGCGATAAACGCGGTACCACCCTATATCATTCAATGGATTTACTCGTCGATAAGTTAACGCTTTTTCTTGCGAAGCGACTACTGTTATTTCATCAGCTTGACTCGGGAGCGAATTCGAAAGCGTATCTGCAAAGGCTCTCATCCATCCTTCTTTCTGTAGAGGATACGAACTCTTTCTACTGGTCTCCGTCCTTGTCTTTTTATATAATTTACAATACTATCATATTTTTTCAAAAAATACAAATATTTTTTATTTATTTCGGATATACTCATCCATCGCTTCGGCAGCCTTCTTACCCGCTCCCATAGCAAGAATAACAGTTGCCGCTCCGGTTACGGCATCTCCTCCCGCAAAGACCCCTTCTCTGGTGGTAGCTCCGAAGTCATCGGCTATGATGCAACCTTTTTTGTTGATTTCAAGGCTTGCTGTCGTAGACGCAATAAGTGGGTTCGGGCTTGTTCCCAATGCCATGATAACGGTTTCTACGGGGAGTTCAAACTCCGAGTTCTCAATCTTGACAGGTCTTCTTCTTCCTGAAGCATCCGCTTCTCCAAGTTCGTTTTCTACACAGATCATTCCTTTTACCCATCCGCTTTCATCGCCTAAGATTTCAACAGGTGCTGTCAAAGTCTTGAAAATAATGCCTTCTTCTTTTGCGTGATGGACTTCTTCCGCCCTTGCAGGAAGCTCATGTTCCGTTCTTCTGTATACAACGGTGACTTCCGCTCCAAGTCTTTTGGCAACTCGGGCAGCGTCCATCGCTACGTTTCCTCCTCCGATAACTGCTACGCGAGCACCCACATTGATTGGAGTATCATATTTGGATTCAAAAGATTTCATCAGGTTATTTCTGGTCAGAAACTCATTTGCGGAATATACACCATTCAAGCTTTCTCCCGGAATATTCATAAACATCGGAAGTCCTGCCCCCGATCCTATAAAGACGGATTCATAGCCTTGGGCAAAAATCTCATCAATGGTTATCGTTCTTCCTATAATGGTATCATTTTCAAACTCAACACCCAAGTCCTTAAGATTTGCAACTTCGGCGGTCACAATCTCTTCGGGAAGACGAAACTCGGGGATACCGTAAACGAGTACTCCCCCGTTTAAGTGAAGGGCTTCAAACACGGTAACTGCATACCCGCGTTTTGCCATTTCGCCTGCACAGGTCAAACCTGCAGGCCCTGCTCCGATCACTGCAACCCTGTGTCCGTTACTGCGAGGCTTCTCATTGATTTTTATCTGATTGTTTCTCGCATAGTCCGCTGCAAATCTCTCAAGTTTTCCAATGGCAACCGCATCTCCTTTGTTTGTAAGGATACAGGTTTTTTCACATTGGTTCTCCTGCGGGCAAACACGTCCACATACCGCCGGCAATGCCGTATAGAGGGAAAGTACCTTGGCAGCCTGTTCAAAATTTCCTGCAGCAATCTCCTTGATAAAGCCCGGAATATCAATCGATACAGGGCAACCCGGTCTACACTGCGGATTTTTACACTGAAGGCATCTGCTCGCTTCCGCCATCGCTTCCTTCTCCGTATAACCGAGGCAGACTTCGGCGAAGTTCTTGTTTCTGATATCGGGATCCTGTTCGGAGATCGGTACCCTCGTAAATCGATCCTTGGGTTTGACATCATCTTCTTCGTGAGATTTATTCACAGCGATCTCCAAATTACAGGTATGGTCTTTTACAAGGGTCTCGGGATGATCGATGTACTGTCTTTGACGTTTCATCGCATTGTCAAAGTCCACCAGGTGACCGTCAAACTCCGGTCCCTGTACGCAGGCAAACTTAACTTCTCCGCCTACATTGACCCTACAAGCCCCGCACATACCGGTTCCGTCAACCATAATCGGATTCAATGACACAATAGTGGGAAGATTATACTTTTTCGTTGTAAGACAAACAAACTTCATCATAATCATAGGTCCGATGCATACACACTGGTCAAACTTTTCCCCTTTGTTGTAGAGCTCATCGATATAGTTTGTGACCATTCCTTTGAATCCGTAGCTTCCGTCATCGGTACATATGTATAGATTCTTACATACCTGTTTCATCTTCTCTTCAAAAATGACGAATTCTTCCGACTTTGCTCCAATCATGACATCGCAGTCCAAGCCATGCTCCTTGAACCACTTCGCTTGAGGATAAACCGGTGCCGCTCCGATCCCTCCGGCAACAAAAAGGTACCTTGTCTTCTTCAAGGTCTCGACATCTTCCTCCAAAAATTCCGATGGAATACCCAACGGTCCTACAACGTCACTGTAGGAATCTCCTTCTTCAAAAGAACATATTTTTTTTGTAGATGCTCCTGCAGCTTGAACGACAATATCGATAGTTCCTGCTTCTATATCGTAATCGGATATCGTAAGAGGTATCCTTTCGGCGTAAGCGTCGGCAATAACGATCAAAAACTGCCCCGGTTTTGCGGACGCTGCAATCTTAGGTGCATGAATACTCATAAGATAAATATTTGGCGCCAAACATTCTTTCTTTACAATTTTAAACATTTTTCTCCCCCTTATGTTTTATCAAACAAGATTTCTTTCGGAACATCGAAAATAAGCACGGCACTTCTTATGCACACGCATATCGGGAGAAAACCCCCGTGTTTTCTCCTTCAGAGCCCTACACTCATCAAAGTTCACTGAAAAATAACCTCTCTATAATAAGTCTGCCGATAAGACAGCACTTTTCTTCAAAACACCCTCTCTTCGGCAGAGATATATAGACTTTTTAAACCGCTCTATCTTTTTTTGTAAGACGTCCTGGAAAGGGCCTTAAGAGAATTCAATGCATCTCCCGTACCTTTTGCCACACAGGACACTGCATCCTCAGAAACATAGACTTCAATTCCCGTTCTTTGAGAAATCAGCTTATCCAGGCCCCAAAGAAGAGAGCCTCCTCCCGTCATGAGAATCCCTTTATCACTGATGTCGGAAGACAACTCCGGAGGTGTCTGCTCCAACACGACATGAACCGCATCGGCGATTTGAGTAACACTCTCTCTGAGCGCCTCAAGCATCTCCGCAGAACTAATCGTACGTACTTCCGGCAACCCTGAAACAAGATTCCTGCCCCGGACCTGCATCGTAATATCTTTATCGCGCGGGAAAGCCGTTCCGATCCCCTTCTTCATATCCTCGGCTGTTCTCTCTCCGATCAGCATGGAATGTTGTTTCCTCATGTATTTGATAATCGCATCGTCAAAATGGTCTCCCGCCGTCTTAATTGAGGAACTTACAACAATTCCTCCCAAGGAAATCACAGCAATATCCGTCGTTCCACCACCGATGTCTACAACCATACATCCGTTCGGTTTGGAGATATCGATTCCCGAACCTATTGCGGCGGCAATCGGTTCTTCAATCAAAAACACTTCTCTTGCTCCGGCATCGATGGTTGCATCGATCACCGCCTTTTTTTCTACCTCTGTCACCCCGGAAGGAACGCAGACCATGATCTTCGGCTTGAAGATCTTGAACACGCTTACTCCTCCGGTTACTTTCTCGATAAAATACTTGAGCATCTTTTCAGTGACTTCGTAATCCGAAATAACACCTTCCCTCAAAGGTCTTGTCGCCACAATACTACCCGGAGTTCTTCCAAGCATCATCCTGGCCTCTTCCCCTACCGCAAGAATCGAATCCGAATTTGTATCTATAGCAACTACCGAAGGTTCATTCAAAACGATCCCTTTTCCTTTGACGTAGATCAGTACCGATGCCGTTCCCAAGTCAATTCCGATATCCGGTGTAAATTTCATTGTATTCTCCCTTCAAACACCCGTTGTGTTGTTTTATTCTTCTTCCACTCTATAGACCTTTGCACCTAAGTTCGATAATTTCCCAACAATGTCAACATATCCTCGATCGATATGATAAATATTTCTAACCTTTGTCTCTCCCTTTGCAACAAGCCCGCCGATAATCAATGCGGCTCCCGCACGCAGATCCGTAGCTACAACCTCCGCCCCGATCAGACAGGATACTCCTTTGATAGTCGCTGTTTTTCCATTGATTTCAATGTTTGCACCCATTCTCATAAGCTCAGGAGCATTCATAAACCTGTTTTCAAACACGGTTTCAGTTACGGTTGATTTTCCGTCACAAAGACACAACAGAGCCATAAACAATGACTGTAAGTCTGTGGGGAATCCCGGATGGGGCATTGTTTTGATCGTAGTTGATTCAATGACCTCCGGCCCTACGACTCTGATAGCACTGTCGTATTCTTCAATATGGCAGCCGATCTCAGTCAGCTTTGCGATTGCAGGCTTTACGTGATCGGGGATGACGTTTTCAATAACCACATCTCCCCGAGTAAGAGCTGCGGCAACCATATACGTTCCCGCCTCGATCCGGTCGGGAATCACCGTATATTCGACCGGCTTGAGCGTTTCAACTCCCGTGATTCTTATCGTGTTTGTTCCCGCTCCCCTCACTTTTGCACCCATATTATTCAAATAGTTCGCCAAGTCTACAATCTCAGGCTCCTCTGCGGCGTTTTCAATCACCGTAACACCTTTTGCAAAAACCGCTGCCATCATGATATTTTCGGTTGCTCCGACAGAGGGGAAATCCAAGTAGATCTTCTCGCCGACCAAATCTCCGTTGACACTCGCTTCGACGTAGCCCTGTTCGTTATAGGTATGTTCGTGGTTTACGATCTCGGCACCCAAGGCCCTAAAGCCCTTCAGATGAAGATCGATCGGCCTGCTTCCTATCGCACAACCGCCCGGCATCGAGATCTTTGCCTTACGGTATCTCGAAAGCAGAGGACCCATGACCAAAAAAGAAGCTCTCATCTTATTTACAAGATTATAAGGCGCTTCCAGCTTCTCGATGTTTGTGGCATCTATGATCAGCTTTTCTCCTTCCATAGAGACACGAGCCCCCAAATGGCACAAAAGTTCGGACATGACCTGCACATCTTTGAGGTTCGGTACTCCATTTATGACCGAAGTCCCCTCCGCCAACAATGTGGCTGCAATAATAGGAAGCACTGCATTCTTAGAACCGCTTACTCTCACACTTCCCTTTAGAGGCGGACTTTCTTTTACAATAATATAAGACAAAACAAACATTCCTTTCCAAGATTCCTATCTTTCTAAAGTGACTAACTCTCTTTGTTCTTGCATCTAATCAATTGATAATTATAGCATAAATATCAACGTATAGGTATAGTTTAAGACAAATAAAATCATTTTATCCCTTTGTTTCCTGTAAAACATCCTTTTCCTCCAACAACTTCGACAATGCAATGCTGATAAGCTTGAAAACCGGTACTCCAATCAACATGCCGAAGATCCCGAAAAAGCCTCCTCCTACAAAAATGGCAAGCATCACATAGATCGGACGTACCCCCAACCTGTCTCCCAAAATCTTAGGACCCAGGATGTTTCCGTCAAACTGCTGTAACACAAAGATGAACAAAATGACCCATAGAGCTTTTAAAGGATCCGACAGCAGGGTAAAAAACACCGCGGGAACTGCCCCGATAAAAGGTCCCACATAGGGTATCATATTAAAAATACCTACGATCAATGCCAACAGAAAGGGATACGGAGTTCCTATAATGCTCAGCCCTATCCCACACAAAATACCTATAATCAAAGAATCCAACGACTTTCCTATAAAAAAGTCCGTAAACACCGAATTGGTAATACTTCCCCATTCGATGATTTTTTTTGCATTCTCTCTCTCAAACAAATAATACAAGAGTTTCTTTAAAGAATCTTGAAACCTCTCCTTATCATAAAGCATATAAATCGAAATAATAAGACCTACAACAAATTGAAGTACCGCCGATGTCAAATCAATGACGCGGGATACCATCTTTGTCGCAGAATGATTTAAGTAATCAAAAACCGAATCTGCAAGTTTTCTTGTCGATGTCGAAAGAAACTCATTCACATCCGTATCCGATATAAGCCTGCTCTCAAGAACACTCGAAAGTAACATTTGTAATCGGTTGTAATACCTCGGCATATTGACGATAATCTCCGTCACACTGCTAATCATCCGTGGTGTTACAATGATAACGAACAGCGAGAGCAAGCCGATTAAAAGCGTATACATAACAATCAGGGTACGAGTCCTGCTCATTCCCTTGTAAGTCTCAATCTTTTTCATAAGAGGGTTTAAAAGAAATGCCATACCGAAGGCCCAAAAAAAGGGAGTTAAAACAACATTCATCTTTATCAAAACGGAAAACAGCACTTGATAATTTTGAATGACTTTATAAATAATAATGGATATTGTAATCAGAAAGATGATATCCTGATATTTTTTTAACCTATGAAACAATCTTCATCAACTCCAAACCCTCATTCTCCTATTAATCATACCATACTTTTGTCTCATACTCAAAAACAAATCTCTTTTCTCCTCTAAAATTTACATTTTTATCACTTTTGTCCCGAAAACTCTACCTGATATCTGAGGATATCTCCCCTCGAATAATGGTTGAAACACTCTACGATCCTTCCCTCATCATTAAAATGACAGCCCGAAAACTTTAAAATATAATCTTCAGGATCTATCTTCAACAGTTTTGCAGTTTTTGAGTCCGTCTTTACAATATTCAAATACTGCCTCGTCTTGGTAATCGTGATCCCGTAGAAGTCAAAGATATCCCTGATCGAATAAACGGACAGATTTACATCTTC
Organism: Filifactor villosus; assembly: GCF_042652965.1. Lineage (NCBI taxonomy): Bacteria > Bacillati > Bacillota > Clostridia > Peptostreptococcales > Filifactoraceae > Filifactor > Filifactor villosus. Next base: position 36,568 of record NZ_JBHSHL010000014.1, on the reverse strand, counting down.
GATCACCGGAAGAATCTTTTTTTCAATATAACTCTCCTCGACGGAGATAGGCACTCCCTTCCTGGCGATCAGTCTCTGCACAAAGTACAGTTCCTCGTTTTTTCCCATATCAAAAACCTTAGCATAATACTCTCCGGCTCTCCTGAGGTATTTTTTCAGCACCTTTACTTCAACATCATCCCTTCGCTGCTCTACCTTACTGATAAATCCCTCCATATTTGAAATATCCCTCTGGATCTTATCTCCTTCAACGAAGGTCCCCTTGCCCTGTATCTTCTTGAGTAAACCCTCCTTCACCAAAAGTTCAATGGCGGACCTCACAGTTTTTTGATTCAAACCGTAGAGTTTTGCCAATTCAGGCTCGGAAGGAATGGCAGTTCCCGGAAGGTATTCTCCCGTCTCGATCTTATTGCGTAGAACCTCCCTCAATTGAATGTAGTAGGGAGAATCGTAACTTACACCTTGTTCTTTTTCCATGCCTACCCCCTTCCCCGCGATATCAATTCCTTACTTAAAAACGAAAAGGTCAATCTATCGTACCTACTCACCGTCTTGCAATACTCCGTCGGTTTTCCTTCGGTATCATACACGACACCCGCCGTGAAAAAAGCGGCAGTTCCTTCGGGAACCTGCAAAAAGTTTGCTTCAAACTCATCGATGTATGTAATACTGACCGATTCATTTCCATTTTTTAAACTTGTATGATAGTACTTCTCCAACACATGATAGAGGGATAACCTCTCAAAGTCAAACTCCTCAATTCCTTCAAATGCGGAATAAGGAAGGTAAATGTATTCTATCGCCAAAGGTTCATCATTGACATAGCGACATCTCACCAGAAAAAAAACCTTCTCTCCCAAAACAAGTTGAAGATGCCTGCTTATCTTCTTGTCCGCTTCGATCACTCCGGATGAAATAACCTTTGCCGTCACAGTCAAGCCCTTGCTTCTTCCCCATTCTGTTAATGATTCAAGTCCCGCCAGATTCCGTTCGTACTTTTCTTTTTTAACATAGTTTCCCGAACCTTGAACCGAATAAATCTTATCTTCCAGACCCAAATGATACAGTGATTTTCTAAGTGTTTCCCGATTCATACTCCACCTGTCGCAGAGTTCTCTTTCCGTGGGGAGTTTCTGACCGTTGCCCATCTTGTTTTGCAAAATATAGGCTTCCAGTCGTTCTCTCCCCTCCTGATGCGGCATGATCTCTTTGATTTTCATACTTTTTCGCCTCTTCATTAAAAAATAGTTCTAAGTAGACTTGTTTGTATTACAACATATTTAAAATATCTTTTACATCGACCGCTCAAATTCATTTCTCTTCATACTGTTATCCGATAGAAGTATGGTTATATCTACACTCTCAAGGATAAGAATCTGTTTTGTCATCTACAGAACGAAAAACATCGATATCAAAATGGTAAAGGCAAATGAGGGAGAAGACTGTGCACTTTAAATAAACTGCTTAAAACACTCTCACAGAAAATTCTATACCGCCTCCTACCGAACTCTTATCTATGTCGGCGATATCTCGTTTAGTCATCGATATATAATCTCATGGAAGAAAGAAAATTGTCTTACAAAACTTATCGAAAAACAAACGATACCGCACAAAGATCAACAAACACTGTGTATCTGCGTGCGGTACTCCCTTATATACTATTCTCTGATGAAAGAGTGGTCATATAGATTCCGCGACCACGAACATCCGTTTTATTTCCTGCGAAATACAGATCTTGATGTCAAGAACTCAATGGAATAATAGTATTAAATAATATTTTGTTCCGTATCGTGGTCAAAGATATGAATCCTGTTCCAATGCACCTTCAACTCGACCTCATCGCCTACTTTTTTCTTTGTTTTCGGATCTACTCTTGCAATGAGCTGTTGACCGTACTTCTGCATATAGAGGAGGGTCTCCGATCCCATCAGCTCCATAACATCGACCTTTGCCTTCAGAACGGAAAAGTTCTCCGTAAGGTCATCGACTTCAGACTCATGAAGATTCTCGGGACGAATACCGACATACACCTTACGTCCGATATAGTTCCCCTTCTTCAAGGCCTCCTGCCTGTCCCTTGTAAGGTCCAGCTCGGACATATCCTCAAGGGAAATAAACACCCTGTCCTTGCCCTCGACTACTTCTCCTTCAAATATATTCATTTGAGGGCTTCCTATAAATCTTGCCACAAAAACGTTTTTGGGATGTGCGTACATATCGCTTGGAGAATCGATCTGCTGGATCTCTCCCTCATTCATGAGGACGATCCTACTCCCCATCGTCATTGCCTCAGTTTGATCATGGGTTACATAGATGAAGGTGGTATTCAACCTGTGGTGGAGTTTTGAAATCTCCGTTCTCATCTGTACCCTAAGTTTGGCGTCCAAGTTGGACAGAGGCTCATCCATCAAAAACACCCTGGGCTCTCTTACAATCGCTCTTCCCAGAGCCACCCTCTGCCTCTGTCCGCCCGAAAGCGCCTTCGGATATCGCTTCAGAAGATGGTCGATTTCCAAAATCTTCGCCGCCTCGTTTACCCTTCGGTCGATCTCTTCCTTCGGCAACTTCCTCAATTTAAGTCCGAAGGCCATATTATCGTAAATGTTCATATGAGGATAGAGGGCATAGTTTTGAAAGACCATGGCAATATCTCTATCCTTGGGATGAACATCGTTTACCCTTCTGTCCTCGATGTACAGATCCCCCGAACTCACTTCTTCCAATCCCGCGATCATCCTGAGCACGGTCGTTTTACCGCAACCTGAGGGACCTACAAGAACAATGAACTCCTTGTCTTTTATCTCGATACTGAATTCTTTTACCGCCGTCACATTTCCGGGATAAACCTTTTTTACTTTATTTAAATGAACACTGGACACTTTTTAACTCCTCCTGCCTGAACTCTATTTTTCAAACATTGGTCATACGATTGCAAAGCCCGTTTTACCCCTTGACCCCTCCGGAAGTGATCCCTCGAATAAACTGCTTTTGAAAGACCAAGTACAGAAGGACCATCGGTAAGACCGACAGGGTCAATCCCGCCAACAACACGGTCCATTCGGTGCTCAGACTGCTTCTCAAGTTCATCATTCCCACAGGGATCGTTCTCAAGGAATCGCTCTCGATAAACACCAAGGCAAACATAAACTCGTTCCAACATGACATTGCGGTAAACAGCGAAGCCGTAGCCAAAATCGGCTTGCACATGGGAACGATAATCTTTGCGAATACCTTCCAAGTCGAACAACCATCAATGTACGCCGAGTCTTCAATTTCTCTGGGCAAAGATATCATGTAAGAACGTATCAAAAACGTTGTAAACGGAATTCTATATGCTACATAGGGTACAATCAATGCCCAGTGTGTATTATAGATATGTAGCTTCTGTAACATCTTGTAGAGCGAAACCAAACTTACTTGAGGAGAGAGCATCAGACCTCCGACAATGAAGATCAAAAGAAACTTCTGCCCCTTAAACTCAAGACGGCTGAGTGCAAAAGCACAGCAGGTGCTGATAAATAAGGTAAGTACCACTGACCACGAGGTCACATAAACACTGTTGAAAAAATACTTCCCGATCCCGTTACGCCATGCCTTAGCATAGTTTTGCCAAAGATATTCCTCAGGCAATGCCCATGTATTCAAGAACAGTCCCTGATTGTCTTTGAAACCGCTCAAGACCATCCAAATCAAAGGATATATGATCATGATCGCATAGATACTCAACAGTAAAAAAACCAACATCTTTCCCAAACCTGTTTTTCTATCCTTCAAGAACATCCTCTCCTATCCTTCCTGTTTTTCCGTTGTTTTTAACTGAAGCAGGGTTATCAGGAACGTAATGATAAAGATAACGGTGGCTATTGAAGAAGCGTAACCCATCTCGTCATTTCGAAATCCCGAGCGGTACAGAAACGATGCAAGTACTTCCGTAGCACGTCCCGGTCCTCCCGCCGTCATAACATAGACTTCGTCAAAGACCTTGAACCCTCCGATTATCGTTAATATGCTCGATAAAACGATGGTTCCCCTTACCTGCGGGACCGTGATATACCAAAACTTCTGCCACCCGTTGGCTCCGTCTATCACTGCGGATTCATAGATGCCTTCCGGTATCTTTTGGATCGCAACCAAAAACAACAGCATGATGTAGCCTATCGACTGCCACTGTGAAACGGCAATGACTGCATACATCGCAGTCTGCTTTTCCCCTATCCAGGCTCTTGTCAGAGATTTCAGCCCTACTGCAATCAAAGATTGGTTCAACAAGCCTATCGTAGGGTGGTAGATCAACTGAAACAAAAGGCCTATGACCGTGATCGAAATGACACTGGGCATAAAGTATATCGATCGAAAAAACGGCTGAAATCTACGAAAACCCTTTTCTTCCAAAACAGCTGCTATAACAAGACCCAAACCGACCTGGAAGATAATCGATACAATACAGTACAGAAGATTATTTTTGAGTGCCTGATAGAACACGGGATCTTGAAACAACCTCCTGTAATTTTCCAGACCTATATATTCTTTTTGTGAAGAGAAACTGCTCCATCGATAAAGACTGTATATAAAGTTTTCCAAAATGGGATAGTAGATAAAAACAAGTATTATAAGCAACGCGGGAAACATAAAGAAGAATGCTATCTTCTTGTTTCTATAAAGATTCATCCATCTTCCTCCTCTACTTTTCCATCCTATCATCCGCTTAAACCGACAGGTTAAATCCTCCAAAAATATATGCTCTGTCAAATTGTTTTTTAATAAGGATCATTCTCTTGCTCCTGACACTTCAAACGGAGAGTCGTATCAATAAAAGGGCAGGTAATTCGACAAGTCGGATCTTACCGAATTACCTGAAAAAATACTATTTCACTTCGTTTTTCACTTCATTTGCAACCTGTTGGACTTCCTGCATGATCTGCTCCGGGGTCTTATCTCCGTTAAACAGTTCCTGCAAGTCGGGAAGATATACATCCGATATTTTGATATTGATATCGGTATCCAACCAAAGTGCCATCCCTTCAGCCTCTTCGATCGCTTTCAATCCTTCTACAAGTTTTGAGATCGAGTTGTTTTCGTTGACCGCACCTTTGATGGGACTTGGCCAACCCAACTGAGATACAAGTTTTTCAGCGTTTTCTTTGTTGGTCAAAAACTGAAGGAACAACACCGCCTCATCGGGATGTTTCGTCTTTGCAGAAACCATAAATCCGTCCGGTGCTCCCGTAAGGAAGTTTTGGTTTCCGCTTCCCTCTTCTACAGGAGGCATGGCAAAGAAGCCCCAGTTATCTCCAAGCTTTTCCTCTACATCCAAAAACTCTTCCAACTCAATATAGGTCATAGCAACCTGACCCGCATAATACATCTCCAAAGACATATTGTGCTCAACCGAGTTGATCCCGTCATTGAAATATCCCTTATCATTGATCTCCTTGAGCATTTCAAGAGCCTTTACATATCCGGGATCCGTAAATTCTCCCGTTTCGGCGAGGTAGTCTTTCTTTCTTACATCATCGGGGACCATCTTTTGATTGAGGCCGGTGATATAATGGCAGGCTGCCCAAGGATAGATATTTCCCAGACCGATCGGAGTGACTCCGCTGTTTTTGAGTACTTCACAGTTGTTCATAAACTCCGCCCAGGTCTCAGGCACCTTCAAATTGTTCTTCTCAAAGAGTTCTTTATTGTAGACGAAGAACTTTCCGTTGATACGAAACGGAATCCCGTAATTTTTTCCGTTATCCGAGAAAGGTTCCAATCCGGCCTGCATAATACTGTCCTTCCATTCCGGTGATGCTTCCAAATACGGTGTCAGATCTAAGGTGTTTCCGGAACGAATGAATTTTTTTGCAAATTCTCCGCTCCAAGAGAAGAAGATATCGGGCTGATCATCCGTCCCCATAAGGATCCTGAGCTTATCCTTGATCGGCTCTTCTCCCACTCCTTCCATTACGATCTTGATATTGGGATTTTGCTTTTCAAATTCCGCTACGACTTCCTTGAAATAAGCGTTGTTCTCTTCTTGAGGCCACTTGTGCAAAAACTTGAGTTCCACCTGATCGGTCGCTTGAGTTTCTGACGACTGCGTCTCATCGACGGTCGTTTCTCCAGACTTGGAACAAGCACTGAACATACTTATCCCCACTGCCAATACCAACAAAGTTCCCATAAATCTCCTCATGTTCCTCTTCATACTCTCCCCATCCTTTCTTCTATTCACTTCATCTTTTTTGCATATCCAAAGGCACCTTCCCACATACAAGCTTTTGCCGCTTCCTTGGAAGCCTCTTTCAAAAACACCTGAGGAGCCTCCTTCTTTAACATCCCTGTCAAAACTCTTGAAATAAAGCTGTCTCCGGCACCCAAAGTATCTACCGGCTCAATAGGTATGACTTCCTGACGAAAAAACTCGTCTTGCGCAATACAGAACGCACCTTCCTTACCCTTTGTAACAACAACGAGCTCTACACCTTTTTTCTTGATCTCCTTCAAAAGTTTCATAACCTCTTGCGACGAATAATTGCTCCCTGAAAGAAACGCGTAATCGACATAGGGCAGAACCTCATCCAAATATTCTTCTGTAAATTCATCCGAAAAATCAAAGGACAGTTTTACCCCCGTTCTCTTTATGTCTTTCAACCTTCCTTCCAAATTGGAATAGATATCCGTATGCACAATATCAAAACTTCCGATATACTCCAGGTCCTTCTCATCTAAAGAGATGCTGTTCGACATCGTCATATCGCTTCCCGAAAAAATACGGTCATGCTCAACCAGCCGGATGTTGGAGTACGAGTTCGTCCCTTCTTTCAACTGTATCCTTGATAGCTCTACCTTTTCTTTTTTCAGACAGTCAAGAAGATGAACACCTCCTTCATCGCTTCCGATCACCCCTAAGTAAGCAGTGTCGATCCCGTACCTCTTGCACATTACGGAAACATTCACAGCATTTCCTCCCGGATACATCAACGCCTTGTCTATGTATCTATCCAAGACGTTATCTCCCAAACCCAGTAATCTTGACATCTTCAATCACTTCCATTCTAATATTCTACCAAACCTCCATAATATCTTCTGTCGTCAGGGTTATGATCCTTCGACACCGAAAGATAATAATAGAAGTACTCCAAAGGCACAAATAAAATCATCGGAGAGAGCATCGGGTGTAGATTTTTCTCATAGTCATTGATATCGAAGACCATATACGAACCATTCAGTTTTTTCACAAAATTAATTGTACGTTGTATAATACTTCTGGATGCATCGTTTCCGAGGAAGAAGACGTAAGGCACACCTTCCTCCACCACTTCCAGAGGTCCGTGTCTAAACTCCGCCGCATCGATGAACGAACCGTGAGTCCAAGTGAATTCGAGCATCGTGATGATCCCTTCTTTGTATGCCAAGGGAAGCAAAGGTCCGGAAGATACCGTATATATCATCTTCCACTCGGAGGCCTTCATCCCCTTTTGCTTGGAATCCTCCTCCACTTCCTTCATCAACCTGCTCAATACTTCCGGAATCTTCTTCATATCCTCCAGAATAATCTCCACATCCTCCTTGTGAGGTCTTGTCTTAATGAATGACAAAGAGAGATAATAGGTGATCATCAGATGGATCTCCCAAATACACTCGGACTCATAGGCGATGACAAACTCCGCCTCCTTCGCCAACTGATTACCCTCTTTTGACTTCGTAGCTGCAATCGTCATGGCTCCCCGCTCTCGAGCCAATTTCACGGAATCGCAAACCTCTGCCGTCTGACCCGATTGAGAAATCCCTACCACCAAAGTCCTCTCATTTAAAACAAAGGGCGGATGGGCAAAAAAATCCGCTCCACTGTAAGACTTGCACGGAATATCGGAATACTCTTCAAATAGTTTTTGAGCCGTCTGACAAGCACAGAGAGGAGAACCGCAGGCGACAAAGTAGACTCGTTCAATCTCCCTCTTGCACATAAGGTCGACCAGCTCATCCATATAAGGTGCTAAGTCCGTCAAAACATAGTTGACCTCTTGCGACATATTCTCCGTTACCAAAAAATCCACTTTTTTCTTATCCAGTTCTAACACGCAAACACCTCTCAAAAGAATATTAAAAATAAATATACCAATTTGAAACAAATACGGCTTTACTCCCAAATATACTATCTTATAAAAAGAGTATTTCTCTTAAAAAAAGATATACGGATCTATATTTTATAAAAAATAATATGTAAGAGTAAAGATATAGAGATCTCTTTTATTCAAAAGATAGCATTTATTCTTTATCATGTCAATATATTTTATATTTTTCGTACCAATTTAGTCATTTTTTACCATATATTTTCCTTCATTCCGGACATGAAAGATCCTCATCAACGAAGGGAAAGTACGAAGCGAATACTTCATTTTTAAAACAGAAACCCCATCCATAAGGCGAATATGCATTTGATAATACGATTTTTCCATAGAAGTATGGTTAGATCCGTTTTATTGCCACGAACATTCGTTTTCTCTTCTACGGACTGCAAATCATTGATATCCATTATTCAAAGGAGTAATGGTATTATATCGATGTTTCATTCGTTCGGAACAACTTATCAAACTTATATCACTCACGCTATTCAAGTTTCACTTTTATGCTGCTTGTTCTTTCAGAACCAAAAAGGTTCTTATCCTCTATAAAATGAAGAGTTTATACTATTCTTCGACAAAAGTTCAATCGTATCTGTTCTGTGACTAAAAAATTCATCTCCTCTTTCTATGAAGTAAAACTCCCTGCTATCCGCAAATCAATGAACCATCCTATTAAATCGGATGTTCGGTTTCTCTCTGTTTTGAAAAAGAACCTTGACAATACATCTAATTAGATGTATAATAGTCTTGCAAGCAACGCTACACACCGTTAAAAAGGAGGAGAAGCATTGAGCACTACAGAAGAAAAACTTTTAATTTCGATAAGTCGCATGAGAAACCTGCTATTTAGAGATTTGGACACGATTTTTTCTTCAAACGGATTGACGACGACCCAATTCGCAGTACTGGAAGTCCTCTATCACAAAGGAACACTTTGCGTCGGAGATATACAGCGTCTGATTTTGGGAACAAGCGGAAACATTCCTCTCGTAATTAAAAACTTGGAAAAAGAAGGTCTTGTCTTGCGGAAAAAGTCTGAGACCGATAGACGAATATCTATGATTGATTTAACCGAAAAAGGACTTCTGCTGATTAAAAAAGTATATCCCTTACAAAAACAACGGTTGTCTGAACTGTTTCAGGATGTGTCTAATAAAGAAAAAAAGGCTTTGACCCAAAGCCTGCTGGAAGTTTATCAAATTGTACTTTCCACCAAAGAGAAGATTTGAAAACAGATATAAGACTATGCTCCATTTGGAATATCAGATACACAGAATATATTATTCTCGAAAAATATTCATAGGATCATATCGTTCAAAGTACGCGTCTATCAATTACTATTGTTCTCCGATAGAAGTGTGTGGTATTTCGACCTCGAACATTGGTTTGAGCCCCAACCGATCACCTCTCGTCGATATCCATAACTCAAAGAGAATAGTAGTATGAAATAGGTATGAAGTGTAACCACAGGTTTCAATATCTATCTCTTTTTATCCAAAATAACAATTCTATCGGGAAACACCCTTCAAAGATAGAACGTGTTCCATCGTGTCACGACACTTTTATAACATAAACGTCTCCGATAATTTTGTTATCTATTTAAAACCGGTTTTAGGCTATGTCTTCAATGGTGGGGTGTCTTTGTCTATATTTTTATATTACGAGAATATTTTATTAAAAAATGAAGAGAGGAGATTTTAATGAATTTCAGAAAGATTGAACGTATTTTTAAAAATGATCACTCACACTGGGTAGGAAACGGTTTTCGGGTAAAGCAATACTTCCCCAATTCAAACAAGGAATACTTTTTTGAAAGATTTTCTCCTTTTATCCTTATGGATTACAACGAGCCCTATTTTTTCAAGGCAACTCCCTTTGAAACAGGCGTCGGAGTTCATCCGCACAGAGGATTTGAAACCGTCACTTTCGCTTTCGCAGGAAAAATTGAACACGGTGACAACAAAGGGAATACAGGAATTATAGAACCCGGAGATATCCAATGGATGACTGCAGGTTCGGGCATATTGCACAAGGAGTTCCACGAAAAAGAATTTTCAAAAAAAGACAGGGTCCTGCATATGATCCAATTGTGGGTAAACCTTCCTAAAGAACACAAAATGACAGAACCAAAATACCAAGCGATTAAAGCAACTCAAATGGGAAAACACTTCTCCGAAGATGGTAAGGCGGAACTGACGGTCTACGCCGGAAAAGTAATGAATACAAGAGGCCCCGCTTCCACTTTTTCTCCAATGAATATCTACAAAATCGACCTTGCAAAAGGAGGAAGCCTGACCCTTCAAGAACCTTCCGACTTCAACACAGGTCTGCTGGTTCTTTCCGGAGAAGTCAAGATCAATGAGGTAAATCCTGCCAAAATTTCCGATTTCGTACTATTTGAAAACAATGGAAAAGCTTTTTGTATCACAGGTGTTGAAGAACACTCCGAAGTCTTTGTCCTGAGCGGTCAACCTCTAAATGAACCTGTAGTTGCCGGTGGCCCCTTTGTAATGAACACGGAAGAAGAACTGCTTCAAGCCCATCTCGATTATAGAAACGGTGTCTTTGGAGATCTTCACTTCTAAGATGGAAACCCGGTTGAAGTGTGGATGTTTCCACACTTCGATCAGCTGATGTTTCCCGAATTCTTTTCAATAAAATCATCCAAGCTTTGAGACAATGTTTCCAAAAAAGCTTCCTCACCCCAAGTATTGATCTTCCAGAACATTGCCTGGCTTCCTCCTGATGTGATTGCGGATACGCATATGGCTTGTTCATTTCCTACTACCGTGAGGTTCAAACTGACTCGATTCCCGCCAATTGCACTGTAGCGTTCGTATACCCGAACCGCCACTCTTGTACCTCCATATTCAAAATCGCTGCCATCTTCAAAACTGGAACTCAAGCTTCCTTCCATCACGACCTTCTCACAAAACAACAATACTTCTTCAAACCTTCCTTGAAAGCACCTTTCATACTTTGCCATAATCCATTCTCCCTCCAATTCCTCCTTGCAATCCACATGTTCCTTTCACTCCGTTGGCAAAAAAACGTTTGAGCTTTCGACAATATCAACGGTATAATGACTGAGGGAGTTCCAAGTGAGGATGAGATTTATCTCAAACTTCACACACAGATTATCCTGCAAACATATTGGAACACTGATATCTGAATCCTCTCAAGAAAAAGCATCATGTAGCGTACAAACACAATCGCCGTGTGAGCGGTCATGGCCTCGTAAGACAAAGAGCGACATTCCTTGCCGAGTTTTAAGAAACTCTTACACACTTTGGAAGGAAGAACTTCTCCGTCTTTGACAACCTCAATGTCTACAGAAAGTAGGTATCGTCTCAGACCTCTCCTCTTTTTGTCGCGCTCATAGATCTTGGTTAGAGGAAGATCTTGTCCTTGGCAGCGAAAGAACATCTTAAGCTCTTTCGTACCGGGCGATCCCATCATATAGCCGATGGCTTTGACCGAATGAAGGCTGCTTTGAGAAGGAAACCGACGGTCAAACAGCACGTACTTGGCAGGAATGAAGGCTACTTGGAGATGCGAAGAAGTTCAAGCATCACTTCGGTTGCTTTTTGCATAGAGCGTTTCCTTCTCTTGTATCCGAGACTTCTCTTATCCATTTCCCGATAGGAAGGTTTCATACTGTTTTATTTTTGATTTTTATTGCTATTTCAAGCTTTGTTCACTTTTTTATGTGCGAAGTTTGAGATTCCAATTTACTTATCTCTACAGACCGGGATTTGTATTTTATCGCCATTCATGGCGAAGGATCCTCATCATGATAAAGTCACTATACTCGTTGTTATAGTAATATCCTTGCTCTTGAATACCTTCTTGCTTAAATCCAATTTTTCTATAGAATTTCAATGCGTTGGTATTCAGCCCTACCACACCAATTGCGACTCGATTCATTTCATAGTGATCAAAAGCAAGGTTCAACATAAGGCTAATAGCCTCTGTCCCATATCCTCTCTGTTGCATTTTGGGATCAGGTATGATAATCGAAAGATCAGTACAGTTCCAGGCAGGCCACATTCGCAATAATCCCGTTTCACCTATGATATTCCCCTCTAAATCTGTAATTGTATACCATATTGAGTCTTTCTTTTTATGACCAATTGTGATTCTCTCTTTCTCAGTTTCTTCATCAGTAGATTTCGTAAAGCCACATTGAAACATGACCTGTGGTTGATTATACCAATAGGTAAAGAATTTCACATCTTCGATTTTTTGCTCACGCAATATGATATTATTTCCTTTCATTTCATCAATCATACAATTTCATAGACCTCCAAGCGCTTCATTATATACATAACTTCAGATTTATTTTGCTAATTGCTAACACTATTGCCTGTTTAAATTGCCTGATTATCTGTATGAGTATTTTTCAACACAGGACTCGGGAATGATAGGTCTTATAATCTAAAGGTAATATTTTTAAATTTACACCAAATTTAGGAATTAACTCTCTCAGTATAAAATCACAAATATATTTTTATAACATCGACGAACTTACTATCCTATTACTATCAAGTATTATTTGTGTCAAAAATGTTGTCTTTTTGATTTGCGAAATCCTACAAGCCTTGATTTTCCTCATCCTTCTTGCCTATGGGCTTCATTGTCGGAAAGGGGATGACATCTCGAATCGATGCGGAATCAGTCAACAACATGATTACCCTGTCTATTCCTATTCCAAGGCCTCCCGTAGGCGGCAAGCCTACTTCAATGGCATTTAAAAAGTCTTCATCCATCTCATGTGCCTCATCGTCTCCAAGTTCTTTCTGCTTCATCTGAGCTTCAAATCGCTCCCTTTGATCGATCGGATCGTTGAGCTCTGAGAAGGCATTTGCGATCTCCCAAGTGTTTGCAAAGGCTTCGAATCTGTTTGTAAGTCTCGGATCCTTCGGATTTCTCTTGGATAAAGGGGAAATCTCCACCGGATGCCCTGTAACAAAGGTAGGTTCATGGAGGTGTTCTTCACAGAATTCCTCAAACATCAGGCTGATAATATGTCCTCTTGTCATTGTCGCAGGAGTCAGTTCAATCCCTTTCTCCTTTGCAATCGCAACAGCTTCTTCATCCGTGTCGATGTTATTGAAATCGATGCCGGAATACTCTTTGACTGCATCGATCATCGAGATCCTCTTCCATGGAGGCGTAAAATCAATGACTTTTCCTTGGTAGTTGACCACCATACTTCCGGTCGCAACCTGTGCCATATTCGCTACGATGTTTTCGGTAATTCGCATAATGTCCTGATAGTCCGCATAGGCCCAATAGAGTTCCATTGCCGTATATTCGGGATTGTGTTTGATGGACATCCCTTCGTTACGGAACATCCTTCCCATCTCATAGACTTTTTCGAACCCCCCTACGATCAGCCTCTTTAAGTAGAGTTCATTTGCAATCCTCAGATACATATCGATATCCAGAGTATTATGATGCGTGACAAACGGACGAGCATTTGCTCCTCCCGCAATTGTCCCCAAGATAGGTGTATCCATCTCGATAAACCCTTGTTCGTCAAGGTAGGCCCTCATAGCCTTGATCGCCTTATTTCGAATTAAAAACGCCTGCTTTACCTCCGGATTTACAATCAGATCTACATATCTCTGACGATATCTCAAATCGGGATCCTTTAGGCCTGCATGCTTGTCCGGGAGAGGATGAAGGGATTTTGATAAGAGTACCACTTCGCTCGCCTTAACCGAAATCTCTCCCTTCTTTGTCTTAAAGATATTTCCCGAAATACCGACGATATCTCCTATATCATAGGTAACAAAATCTTCATACGCCTCATCTCCGATCGCATCCTGTCGAACATAGACTTGGATTCTGCCTTCACTATCCTGTACCGTGATAAACGAAGCTTTTCCGTGTCCCCGGATCAACATGATCCGTCCTGCGATCTTCGTATCCGTTCCTTCAAGCTCCTCGAATTTGTCGATGATGTCCGTACTGTGATGAGTGAAATCAAACTTTTCGTGAAGGAACGGGTTCTTGCCTTTTTCCTGCAATGCTTTCAGCTTCTCAAGTCTGATCCTTGTAAATTCATTTCGGGTCAACGGATGTTGTTCCATGACAATTCCTCCTCTAATCTCTTCTCACTTCAAGTATCTTAATGGAAGCTGTCCCGTTAGGCACTTCCACATCAAAAACTTCTCCGACCTTTCTTCCCATCAAAGCCCTCCCTATCGGTGCTTCATTTGAGATCTTCGAATGAGACGGATCCGCTTCCGCCGAACCCACCACCGTATATTCTTCAATATCTCCGTCATAATCGATCTTGACCCATGATCCGATGTTCACGACATCGTGGTCCAACTTGCTCTCATCGACGATAACAGCGGTCCTCAAAATATTCTCAAGCTTGGAGATCCTCTCTTCCAACTGTGCCTGCTCATTCTTCGCCTCGTCATATTCCGCATTCTCGGAAATATCACCGAAAGACAGCGCTACCTTGATACGCTCCGCCACTTCCAATCTCTTTGTCGCCTTTAGAAACTCAAGCTCCTCTTCGATCTTCTCATAGCCCGATTGCGTGATCAACGCCTCTTCGTTATTGATAATCTCTTGCCCCATTCTTCCTCTTCCTCCCAGTTATACTTTTTTGTTGTATTTACTTATTGTAACGTGTAAGCACAAAGTTTTCAATTGATTTAGATGAATAAATTTATTTTAAAGCATTTGCTTTCTTGAATCGGTTCTCAAATAATCAAAGTACTCCTCCAAGACTTGAAGTACAGAGGTCTTATCCGTCATCTGATTTACTTGATTTCTCACCTTGGCAGCCATGGGAAGAGATTTGATGTACCAGCAGATATGCTTCCTCATCTCCTTTACAGCCTTGTCTTCTCCTTTGTAAGAGATCTCCATCTCATAGTGTTCTCTTATCGTCTTCTCGATTAACTCATAGGATCTGTCCGACTTCGCCTTCCCTTTAGCTTGTACTTCCTCGAAGATAAACGGATTCCCTTGGGCGCCCCTTCCGATCATTACGGCATCCACTCCGGAGAAATCCATCCTCTCGGTATAAGACTGATAACTTACAATATCACCGTTTCCTATTACCGGTATCGACAAGATCTCCTTGATCTTTTTAATAATCTCCCAATCCGCTTGTCCGGAATAATACTCTTCACGCGTTCGTCCGTGGATGGTCACGGCATCGGCTCCTGCACTCTGTGCCATCTTTGCAAATTCCAAGGCGTTAATAGACCGCTCATCCCAACCCTTTCGAAACTTTACCGTAATCGGCAAGGCAGCAGCCTTCTTTGCTGCGGTTATAATCTCTTCTGCCAAGGCCGGATCCTTCATCAAGGCCGAACCCTCAAAGTTTTTCACGATTTTCGGTGCCGGACACCCCATATTGATGTCAATCAATACAAACCGATCCAAATCTTCCAGAATCCGGATCGCCTTCGCTATAAATTCCTTCTCATTTCCAAAGATCTGAACAGCCACATCCTCTTCTTCCGGGTGAGTCTGTAACATCTTCCAAGTGGTTTCATCCCCGTAGCATAGTGCCTTGGCATTGATCATCTCCGTATATACCAATGAAGCACCATGCCTCTTGCACATTACACGGAACGGAAGATCCGTGATTCCGGCCATAGGAGCCAAAAAAACATTTCCCTTGCTTGTATAATTCCCTATCTTCAAAAAACTTCCTCTTTCAATTTCTACTTTCTTCCAAATATCTACTACAAAAACCTGATCTTCTCATCTATCTGCCGATATTCTTTAAATAAATCAGTCTCAGGCCCTCCAAGGTCAAATTTTTGTCGACATGATCGACCAAATCCATCTCTGAACATATCAAAGAGGCCAAACCTCCTGTAGCCACTACCGTAGCGTGTTCGCCCACTTCCCTCTTCATCATCTTGACGATATGTTCCACCAAACCCACATAACCGAAAAAGATCCCCGACTGCATCGACGAGACCGTTGTCTTGCCGATCACCGTCTTGGGTTCGATAATCTCAACCTTGGGCAACTTTGACGCTCTTGCAAACAAAGCTTCACTTGAAATCTTAACTCCGGGCGCAATCGCCCCGCCCAGATACTCCTTATTTTCATTAATAGCACAAAAAGTGGTCGCTGTCCCGAAATCTATGATGACCAGAGGAGCCGAATACTTATGAAGGGCCGCTACCGCATTGACAATCCTGTCCGCCCCGACCTCCTGAGGATTTTCGTACTTAATGTTGACTCCCGTCTTAACTCCCGGTCCCACAATGATAGGCGTACACTTACAATAACGAACCGAAAAACTCTCCAAAGCATGCATCACATCCGGAACAACCGATGAAATAATGACATTTTTTACTTCCGAAAGAGAATATCCGTTCATATCGATCAAATCTTTGATCAGTGCCCCGTATTCATCCGATGTTCGAAGCTTATCTGTACCTACCCGAAAACTAAGGACAAGTTCATCTTTTTCATAACCTCCGAACACCGTATTCGTATTTCCGACATCCACTACTAAAAGCATATTTTCCTCCCATACATCCCTTGTGTGATCCTATATCAATTTTGTCCTATATTAAGGATGGACACCTCTCCCGATCCCAAGCGGATGACCTCTCTGTCTAAGGTCAGCACTCTCAAACTTCCGTCATCCTCCACATCTTCTACCATACCTTCTTTGCGTTCATGGTTATACTCAAAACCGATCTTCTTCCCGATAAGATAGGACTCCGTTCTCAAAATACACAAGGCCTCGTCCCTCTCCCCCCGAAGAAGTTTTTCGTAAAAGTATTCCAGATACTCTATTACTTTTTGAAGAAGAGGGATCGCTTCGACCTCGTAACCTTCTTCTTCCAAAGAAACAGCGATCTTTGAAAGTTCCTCCGAGAAACGGTTCTTCAAATTCAAGCCTATCCCTATAATGAGTCGATGGTTCAACTCCATATCGCTAACCATCTCCGTCAAAATACCGCAAAGTTTGCGACCCTTTAAGATGATATCGTTGGGCCATTTGATCTTTGTCTCCACTCCAAACTCCTTCAACGCCTTATGGACGGCAACGGCAACGATCGAGGTCACAAAGGAGACCTCCGACATATCCATCCCGTTTTGGATCAACAGCGAAAAATAAAGACCTCCCGGAGCACTTTCAAACTCTTTGGTACGTCTTCCTCTTCCCTTGATCTGCTTCTTTGCCACCACTAAAGTCTTATCCGGAAGCTCATTTGTCCTGCTCTTAAGGTAATTATTGGTAGAATCTATCTCCTCAAAAAAACAACTCTCTCTTACGAAAGAATTATCCCGGAAATAATAATAAAGGCTGTCTTCGTTCAAAGATTTCGCCACCCGATTCAACCGATACCCCTTATTTGTCGCAGATTCGATATCAAATCCGTGTTTTCTCAGTTCTTTGATGTACTTCCAAACATTCGCACGGGTCATGGAGAGGACCTCTGCGATATCCTCTCCCGAGATATAATCCCCCTGCTTTGATGCTAAATGATCAATGATCTTTCTCTTCATAATCCACATCCCCGACCTTCTATATAAAGTCCTGCACTTCCTCTTTTTGTATCGGTTCCTGATATTGCCTCAACTCTTGTTTCAACACTTCGATCTCATCCTGCAAATGTCTCATCTCCAGTTTTAGGTCCGAGTTCTCCTTCTCCGCATTTGCCAACTGAACATTCATTGTATTCGTCTCCTGTTTTGCCTGCTTGATATCTCTGCTCTGACGGAAATTCTTCAAGACCGAGATCGCCAAACCTATCAAAACTCCCACGATCGTCGATATAATGATGATCAATGCCTGAGATACATGAAAAGCAAGGGTAAAGAAACGGATCGATATCGCTGCCGAGTTTTGGACTGCAAATACTGCAACCATAATAATGGCAACCATCAAAAGGATCAACTTTACATTTTTCATCTTTGCTTCCTCCTATAATTTTTAAATCATGCTATATCAATAAGAGGACAAGAACTTCTATATCGAATATTCTGTGCCCCGCCTTAAAAACATCTGTTTTTTAAATCCGTACAGTATTCTTTACTTTGTATCCAAACCCACATATTTTCGAAAACAGATATGATGTTTCTCCATTTCTTGTCTTGTCTTGGAAGAAGCGGAGTCATAGGTCGTTGCATACAAAGGAACCATTCCTATGCTCATCGCATAAGAGACCATATGATGTTCCGCACCCTTATCTCCCTTAAAGTAGATATACCTGCATCCCTCCCTTTTTTTCTCCGTCAAAAACTCCTTCATCTCTCGCAAATAACTGACATCAAACTCTCCCAGCGGATTGATGTTCATCCACGACTTCGCTATTTGGACCGGAATTTCCAGAATATGATAGATATTGTAACGAAATTTCAATTCCTCAAGTTGATGTTCTTCCAATTCTTCATCCGAAATAATAAGAATGGATTCCTGCATACTCATTTCCCCACTTTTCTGTTATTTTTATCTCTCTGTCATATAGACGGCAGCGAAAGAAAATGGAACTTTTGCCTGAAATAACCGCCCTCCGTTCTAGTTATTATATCATAGAGGAAAGTATTATTGATTATTTTTTTATATTTCTTAACAAAAATTATAGATTACTTCCAAATGTGTGATATAATCTATCTGTAAATTATGTTGTGTTCATACTATGATCCGATCAAAATGCCATCCGTGTAAACGGCATTACTGTCCGAACCGCTTGACCGGTCTTAGAGCACAGTTGTCCATTTAAAAAGAAAATAGTATAAATTCTTATTTACAATTACTTAATAGTCGAGGAGTGTATTCATGGCGATTCAAATTAATGTAGGTGATATTATTGAAGGAAAAGTTGTTCAAATAAAACCCTTCGGAGCTTTTATTCAGCTTGATGAAAGGATCAGAGGCTTGGTCCATATCTCACAAGTTTCCAATTCTTATGTTAAAGAGATTACCGATGTTATCAATGTAGGAGATAAGGTATCTGTCAAGGTCTTGACCGTTGAAGACAACGGAAATAAGATCTCACTGTCGATCAAGCAAGCTCAACCTCAAGAAAAGCGGGGAGCTGAAAATCAAAAAAAATTTGAACAGGAACCTTCTTTTTCACAAGACAATGAAAAAACGAACAGTCACTTGGAAAACCTGCTCAAAGAGTTCACTCGTCAATCAAACGAACGACATGCCGATATCAACAAAAGATTAAAGCGATAGACCTCTCATCGTCCTGTTACGATCTTCAAAGATATTTGCACCGTTACTTTTATCGTTTAAAAAAAACTTATATTGAGAGTTCTCCCGAGAGGATTTTGCGGATTTTTTCCACCCTCTTAGGGATATTCGTGATCGTGGGGCGGAAGATATTGGTACTTTCCGTCCCTGTCCATAACACGGGGATGTCTTCGTACTCTGTGGTGATCTCACCGCTTTCACTTCTCGTTACCTTCAGTCTTACCATAACGGACTCCGGTTGCTTTGCCGCCGAATAGTCGATAAACAAAAAGTTGCCGAGGCTGTAGTAGATCTTCTTTCCCTTGTAGATCTCTGTCTTTTGAAGCATATGCGGATGATGTCCGTAGATCATATCCGCTCCTTCGTCGATCATCATATGTGCCAATTCTATCTGCTTGGATGTCAGCTGCGTCGTGTTTTGACCTCCTCCGTGCAGGGAAGAAATAATAAAATCCGCCCCCGCCTCTCTTAGTTCCTTAATATTGTTTGCAACACTTTCTCTCGAAGGGTAGGAGGAATTGAATCCCATATGCCCCATCAATCCGATCACAAATCCGTCCTTTTCAAAAATTTCCACTTTATCGACTTTAACACTGCCCATCTCAGGATTGGAGCTGTTGAAATAGTTTGTTCCGAAATATTTGATCCCTTTTTCTTCCAACAAGCCCAATGTATCGTCAAACCCCCTTTGCAGATAATCTCCCATATGGTTGTTGACCACATTTACATAGTCTATCGAGTTGACCGTAAGCACATTGATATAGTCCTTGGAATAGGCCTTATAGGTGTATTTCTTTCCCGGCTGATAGGCAGTCGCATCGGTGAATACATTCTCCAGGTTTGCTATTCTGAGGTCCGCCTGACTAAGGTAGGGCTCCATCTTTTCCAGAAAGTACCTACTCCCTTTTTCTCGAAATATGCGATCAAACTTCTTTTGTTTGCCGAAGTTGCTCCCAAAACAGATATCTCCCATCATGACAATATCTATGGTAACCGGTTTTTTGACCTCTTCTTTCAGTTGTTCTTCCTCAATCTCTTCCGGAGGAAGATTTTCGTTTGCCCAATCCTCCGCCTTCTTATCTTCCTCAATTCCTTTTTCACTCATTCCTCGGCTCTGATTCTTGGGATCACCAACATCTTGTTCATAAGGAAGTTCTTGTGCAGAAACATTTTTCGACTTTGCCGCATCCGATACAAGGCTTCTTCTTTCCGTGGTACAACCGGAAACAAAGATTAGTAAAGCTGCCAACAAAAAAACAGCGACTCTCTTCTTCAAATCCTTCTCCTCCTTTTGTTTCTATACGATGTTTTCGAAAAAAGACACCGTATTTCCCAAATACAGTGTCTTTTTCATAGTTTCTTATTCATGAATAAAAAATATTTTGAACATCGGATTGGGTCGGCATCGCCGGTGGGATGTGATTCGCTTTGGCGATGCGATTCCGATATACATGGGAAAAGAACGTCTTACACCAATTCAATAATTGCCATCGGTGAGTTGTCGCCCTTTCTTGGAACGGTCTTCATAATTCTTACATAACCGCCCTGTCTGTCTTGATACTTCGGTGCAACTTCATCAAACAATTTCTTAACTGTCCCTTCATCCAACATATAAGAAAGAGCTTGTCTTCTTGCATGCAGATCGCCTCTTTTTCCAAGGGTGATCATTTTTTCCGCCATTCTCTTGGTTTCTTTTGCACGAGTTTCGGTCGTTTGAATTCTTTCATGTTTGATCAGGTCTGTTACTTGATTTCTAAGCATCAAGTTTCTATGTGCAGTTTTTCTTCCAAGTTTTCTATATACTGCCATGAGGTTCGCCTCCTTTTCGTCTATTCTTCTTCTGTTCTTAAACTGAATCCTAAATCGGAGAGTTTGCCGATGACTTCTTCTAACGATTTCTTGCCGAGGTTTCTCACCTTCATCATCTCATCTTCCGTCTTCTTGGTCAACTCTTCCACCGTATTGATGTTTGCTCTCTTCAAGCAGTTGTAGGATCTTACAGAGAGGTCCAGCTCTTCGATCGTCATCTCCAAGGCTTTTTCCTTCTTGCCTTCTTCCTTCTCCACCATCAATTCGATTTGATTTAACTTATCACTCAAGTTCAAGAACAAGTTTAAATGTTCATTCAGGATCTTCGCTCCCAGAGAGACTCCTTCCTGTACTTCTATACTTCCATCTGTCCAGATCTCCAAGATCAATTTCTCATAATCGGAACGATTTCCCACTCTTGTAGGCTCTACTTCATAATTGACTTTTTTTACCGGTGTATAGATGGAATCCATCGGTATAACACCGATCGGCATAGACTCGTCCTTGTTGTCTTCAGAGGATACATAACCTCTTCCCTTTCCTATATGAATTTCCATATAGAACTTGGTGTCTTCCGAACAGGTCGCTATCAACAGGTCTTTATTGAGGATCTCTACATCCGGAGGACACTTGATATCTCCGGCACTTACGACCCCTTCCCCTTCCTGAGATACTACCAGCACTCGCTGTTCATCATCTTGAGAGTCTATTCTCATCGCAAGTTCTTTGAGCCTTAACATGATTTCAGTTACATCTTCTTTAACTCCCGGAATCGTCGAAAATTCATGCAGAACTCCATCGATACGGATCGATTTTACAGCTACGCCGGGCAACGATGACAAGAGGATCCTTCTGAGCGCATTTCCTATTGTAATTGCAAAGCCTCTCTCAAGAGGTTCCACGACAAATTTTCCATAACTATCATTGTATTCCAAGGCATTTACACTTGGCTTTTCGATTGATATCATGTTTTCAGAAACCCTCCTTGATTATCTTCATTTATCCTTCTACCAAGGCTAAGAAATAACATTTGTTATCCTTATGTTTCCTCAATTACACTCTTCTTCTCTTGGGTGGTCTGCAACCGTTGTGCGGAATCGGTGTAACGTCTTTGATCATGGTGACCTCAAGTCCTGAAGCCTGTAGTGCACGAATCGCCGCCTCACGACCCGAACCCGGTCCTTTTACAAATACTTCTACTGATTTCAGTCCATGCTCCATCGCTGCCTTGCTTGCAGTCTCAGCTGCCATCTGCGCTGCAAACGGTGTAGATTTTCTGGAACCTTTAAAACCAAGTTGTCCTGCACTTGCCCACGAAATTACGTTTCCATGAACATCAGTCAATGTTACAATCGAGTTATTGAATGAAGATTGAATATGGGCATGCCCTTTTTCAATGTTTTTTCTTTCTCGTCTACGGATTCGCGTATTTTTCTTCTTTGCTGCTTTTGCCATGTTTCACCCTCCTTACGTTTATTTTTTCTTTCTTCCTACTGTACGTTTCGCACCTTTACGAGTTCTTGCATTCGTCTTTGTCTTCTGTCCTCTCACCGGTAATCCTTTTGCATGACGGATTCCTCTGTAGCAGCGGATATCTCTGAGACGTTTGATATTCAAAGAAATTTCTCTTCTCAAATCTCCCTCTACCGGATACTCATCGATTGCTTTACGCAGAACATTTACCTCTTCTTCCGTCAGATCTTTGATCCTCGTATCAGGGTTGATTCCGGTATCTTTCAGGATCTTGTTTGCGGTCGGTCTTCCAATCCCGAAGATGTAGGTCAATCCGATCTCAACTCTTTTTTCTCTTGGTAAGTCTATACCTGCAATACGTGCCATTCAGCTTGCACCTCCTATTAATTGCTTTGTCTTATTTAACCTTGTTTTTGCTTATGTTTCGGATTTTCACAAATCACCATTACTTTTCCCTTACGTTTGATGATTTTGCATTTTTCACACATAGGCTTTACGGATGGTCTTATCTTCATCTTGTTCCCTCCTGCTTCTTACTTCTTTCTCCAAGTGATTCTTCCTTTTGTTAAATCATAAGGGGAAAGCTCTACGGTTACTTTATCTCCCGGAAGTATTCGGATAAAATTCATTCGAAGTTTTCCGGATATATGCGCCATGATCTCATGATCGTTATCTAATTTTACCTTAAACATCGTATTGGGTAGGGCATCGATTACGGTGCCTTCCAATTCAATGACATCTTTTTTGGACATCTGCACGGTCCCCCCTCTTCAGTATCCTATTTGCTTGAGTTGTTTTCTGATATAGGCATTTTTCTCGCCGTTATCTTTCAGGTTATCTATCGGTTTCAAATCAATAAAATGATTCGTTTTTTGTAGGTGATGAACATTTTTCAGTTTCGGTTTTTCAACTTTTCTATTTTTTCCATCTACGACGAATACTCTGGTTTGATCGATCTGCTCATAGACGACCATAGGTATGCTTTTATCATGCCCGGCACGACTTATCACCACTGTGCCTTTTTCGAATACGTTCTCCATCTTCTCTCCTTTACAATAAGGTCAGGAGTTCAGGGCCGTGTTCAGTAATGGCAATCGTATGCTCGTAATGTGCCGATTTTTTACTATCCTGCGTCCTTACCGTCCAACCGTCATCTTCTATTCTGACGTGATAAGTTCCTTGGTTTATCATAGGCTCTACCGCAATAACAAGCCCTTCCGCCAACCTCGGTCCCCTGTTTGGCGGTCCATAATTAGGTACTGATGGGTCTTCATGCAATTTGGTTCCTACTCCGTGTCCGACAAACTCTCGAACAACGGAATATCCCGCCTCTTCCGCTACCTTTTGAACATGATGTGAAATATCGGAGAGCCTGTTTCCTATGACGGCATGTCTGATTCCCTCATAGAAACTTTCCCGCGTTACGGCGATCAACCTCGAATCTTCATCGCTGATCGTCCCGACACCGTGGGTCTTTGCACTGTCCCCGTGATAGCCCTTGTAATAGGCACCGATATCCACACTGATAATATCTCCCTCCAAAAGAATATCTTCTTCGGAGGGAATCCCGTGAACGATGATATCATTCTTCGAGGTACAGATGCTTTTAGGAAAACCGTTGTAGTTCAAAAACGAAGGGATGGCATCATACTTTGTTATGTTCCTGTATGCAATCTCATCCAGTTCCAAAGTGCTGATTCCGGGCCTGATTGCCTCTTTGATCAAGGCATGTGTCTCGGCTACAATCTTACCGGCATCTCTAAGCAACTGTATTTCTCTTTTCGATTTCAGACTTATCATCTATTGTTCACTTCCTAAGGCACTTTTTATTTCTTCAAAGACGGCTTCGATCTTTTGCTGTCCATTGATATTGGCAATGTTTCCTTGCTTTGTATAATACTCGATCAAAGGTTTTGTTTGATTTGTATATACTGAAATTCTGTTTCTTACAGTCTCTTCTTTATCATCATCTCTCTGGTGCAATTCCTGTCCGCAATGATCACAGATCCCTTCGGTTTTAGGCGGATTGAAGCTCACATGGTAGGTAGTCCCGTCGACCTTACACACTCTTCTGCCTACCGCTCTTTCAATCAAAACCTCCGGCTCCACCTCAATATTGATGACCTTGTCGATCTTCATATCGTTCTTCAAAAGGACCTTGTCAAGTTCTTCCGCTTGGAATATCGTTCTGGGGAAGCCGTCGAGAAGAAAGCCTTGTTTGACATCTTCCTGAGACAAGCGATCCGCCACCAATTCGACGACGAGTTCGTCGGGAACCAGCTGTCCCTTGTCCATATACTCCTTCGCCTTTTGACCTAAAGCCGTGTTCTCTTTAATGTTTTTACGAAAAATATCTCCGGTTGAGATGTGAACGGTCTTGTAATCTTTTACAATCGATTCCGCCTGTGTCCCTTTTCCTGCACCCGGAGGTCCAAGCAATATAACGTTCATTTTTTTCATCTCCTACTTTTCTTAACATACTTTATTTCAAGAATCCTTGGTACTGTCTCATTACCGACTGCGCCTTGATCTGTCTCATCGTTTCGATCGCTACCCCGACAACGATCAACAAACTCGTTCCTCCAAATTGGAAGGGAATGTTCGTCGTTCTGTAAAAGAAATTCGGCAGTGCGGCGATTAACGCCAAGAACAGTGCACCGACAAAGGTAAGTCTGTTTAGAGATTTTGAAATATACTCTTCTGTCGGTTTTCCGGGTCTGATCCCCGGAATAAATCCATTTCCGTTCTTTAAATTGTCTGCAACCTCATCGGGATGGAAGGAGATGGAAATATAGAAATAAGAGAATGCATAAACCAATACAAACTGAATGATACTATAGATATAGATCCCGGGATTTCCTCCAACGGAAAAGTACTTGTCGATAAACATCTTATATCCTTGACTTCTGAAGAAGAACCTCATCATTTCCGGCATCATCATGATCGACGAAGCGAAGATGACAGGGATAACTCCCGCCTGATTTACTTTTAGCGGAATATGAGAACTCTGTCCTCCATAAGTGTTCTTTCCGACAACACGTTTTGCATACTGTACAGGGATCTTTCGAACCCCTTCAAGAACCATAACGACACCTACGATGATCGCAACGGAAATGATCAGGAATACAATAATCTGCAAAGGATTGATTTCTCCTACGGAAGCCATTCTCATCGTAGATCTGAGAGAATGTGGATATCTTGAAATAATCCCTGCATAGATCAACATCGAGACCCCGTTTCCGATCCCCTTCTCCGTCATAATCTCGCCGAGCCACATCAGGAAGGTCGTTCCTGCTGTCAGCGTCAAAACGATGGATATGACAGTGAGAAAATTATCAGAGATCAAAGCCTCCCTAAACATTCCATATACCAATCCGAACGATTGGAGGATCGCTAAGGCTACCGACAGGTATCTGGTATATACCTGAATTTTTTTTCTTCCGTCTTCCCCTGATTTTTGCATATCTTCAAGGGTCGGAATTGCAACTGCAAGCAATTGCATAATGATCGAAGCGGTAATATAAGGTGTTACTCCGAGTGCAAACAGAGTAAACTGACTGAGCGCTCCCCCAGCCATCATATCATAGAGCGAAAGCACGTTGTTTTGTGCAAGACTGTCCTTGATTAGTTGTGTGTTCATGCCGGCTGCGGGAATGTTGGCTCCTATTCTGAATACTAATATCATCAATGCGGTGAACACGATTCTTTTTCTAAGAGCCGGTATTTTCATTGCCTTTTTCAGTGCTTCAAACAACTAAATCACCTCTGCCTTTCCTCCTGCCGCTTCTATCTTCTCAATTGCTGACTTTGTAAACTTGCTTGCTTTAATGGTGAGTTTTTTGTTGAACTCGCCATTTCCAAGGATCTTCAATCCGTCTTTCTCTATCTTGCTGATGATCTTTTTATCTTTTAATAGTTGTGCATCTACTACCGTTCCGTCCTCGAGACTGTTCAATCGTTCAATATTGATCACACTATATTTCTTTTCGAATTGAGTGTTATCGAAACCGATCTTCGGAAGTCTTCTCATAAGAGGCATCTGACCTCCCTCAAATCCCGGTCTTACACCTCCGCCTGAACGGGAACCTTGTCCTTTTTGTCCTCTTCCGGATGTTTTTCCCTGTCCTGTAGCAGTACCTCTACCAAGTCTTTTTCTAGCTTTGGTTCCTCCACCTGCCGCAGGTCTTAGATTGTGTAGTTTCATTCGTGCACCTCCTTTTTTCTTATTCTTCTACTTCTACTAGATGACTTACTGTCTTGATCATTCCTCTAACTTGAGGATTATCAGGCTTTTCCACAGTCTGATGTCTTTTTTTGAGTCCCAAAGCAACCAGGGTTTTCCTTTGATTAGGTTTGGTGCCTATCGGACTTTTTTTCAATGTTACTTTTAGCATCTTCAGTCCCTCCTAACCCAAAAGGTCTTCTACTTTCTTTCCTCTCAAGGCTGCAACTTCCTCAACCGTTCTCAAAGCTTTCAGTCCTTCCATGGTAGCATTTACCATGTTTCTCTCATTGTTTGTTCCAATGGACTTCGCACGGACATCTCTGATCCCTGCAAGTTCCAGAACGGCACGCACCGGACCTCCAGCAAGAACTCCGGTACCTTCCGGCGCCGGCATAAGAAGTACATTTCCCGCTCCGAATCTTCCCTGTACGATATGAGGGATCGTCGTTCCGACCATCGGTATCTCGATCATATTCTTCTTTGCATCCTCTTCGGCCTTACGGATCGCTTCCGGAACCTCCGTCGCTTTTCCCGTTCCGATCGCTACGTGTCCGTTGTTATCTCCAACTACTACAAGAGCCGCAAAACGGAAGTTACGTCCTCCTTTTACTACCTTTGTTACACGTCTGATATTTACTACTTTTGTTTCTATATCAAGCTGTCTTGCATCGATTCGTTTTCTTTGCATTATTGAGCTCCCCTCCTTTTTCCTAGAATTGCAAACCTGCTTCTCTTGCGCCTTCCGCTACTTCTTTTACTCTTCCGTGATAGATGTAGCCGCCGCGGTCAAATACAACCTCTTTGATCCCTTTCTCGAGGGCTCTTTTTGCAGCAAGTTCTCCGACTTTTTTCGCAGCTTCCTTATTTCCTGTATGCTCAACGCCCGCTTTGATGTCTTTATCCAAGGTAGAGGCGGATACAAGAGTTCTTCTGTTTACATCGTCTATAATTTGTACATAGATGTTGTTTGTGCTTCTATATACGTTGAATCTCGGTCTTTCAGGAGTTCCGGACAGGTTTTTGCGAACTCTTTTATGTCTTGCAATTCGTCCTACGTTTTTGTCAACTTTATGGAACACTTGATTCACTCCTTTCTAAGCTATGATGCTTTATTTCTTACCTGTTTTTCCTTCTTTACGGCGTACATTCTCACCGGAGTAACGGATTCCCTTGCCCTTGTATGGCTCAGGCTCTCTCCATGCTCTAATCTTTGCCGCGTAGTTTCCTACCAATTGCTTATTGATACCTTTTACGATAATCTCAAGCTGTGTAGGCACTTCCGTTTCAATTCCTTCGGGATCTTCCATTTCTACCGGATGAGAGTAGCCCAGGTTCAAAACAAGTTTCTTTCCTTGCTTCGCCGCTCTGTAACCAACCCCTACGATCTCCATTTTCTTTTGGTAACCTTCGGTTACTCCGACGATCATATTGTTGATCAAAGTTCTACTCAAGCCGTGCAGAGATCTATGTTTTTTGTTATCTGTAGGTCTGGATACCGTGAGTTCTCCATCGTTGATCTCGATCTTCATACTCGGATCGATCGCTTGAGAAAGAGTTCCCTTTGGTCCTTTTACCGTAACATTGTTCTTTTCGTCTATTTTAATTTCAACACCGGCCGGAACGTTTACCGGTTTAAGTCCGATTCTTGACATTTAGGCACCTCCTTACGTATTTATTTTACCAAACGTAGCAGATTACTTCTCCGCCTACGCCCATTTCTCTTGCCTGTCTGTCCGTTAAGATTCCTTTTGATGTGGATACGATCGAAATTCCAAGTCCGTTCAACACTTTCGGAACCGTGTGCTTGTCTGCATATACTCGAAGTCCCGGCTTGGAGATCCTCTTAAGTCCCAAGATCACCTTTTGGCCTTCTTTTCCATACTTCAAGGTTACTCTGATAAGACCCTGCTTTCCGTCTTCGATTACATCATATCCCTTGATATATCCTTCTTCCAAAAGGATTCTTGCTATCTCTCTCTTTATATTCGATGCAGGAATGTCTACCGTTTCATGTTTTGCCGTGATTCCGTTTCTGATACGTGTAAGCATATCTGCAATTGGATCTGTCATTGTCATGTTTGTTTGCCTCCTTTCATTATCTTAAGGATTACCAGCTCGCTTTTCTAACTCCCGGTATCTGTCCTTTGTATGCTAATTCCCTAAAGCATATACGGCAAATTCCGAATTTGCGCAACACGCTATGGGGTCTTCCACAAATACTACATCTCGTATATTCTCTTGTAGAATACTTCTGTGGACGTTGTTGTTTCACTTTCATAGATGTTTTTGCCATAGTTTCCTCCTATCACTATTTCATGAAAGGCATTCCGTACAGTCTTAGTAACTCTCTTGCTTCTTCATCCGTTTTTGCTGTTGTTACAAAGACAATATCCATACCTCTCACTGCATCTACTTTATCATAATCAATCTCGGGGAAAATAAGTTGCTCTTTGATTCCCAGTGCATAGTTTCCTCTTCCGTCAAATGAGTTTTTGGATACTCCTCTGAAGTCACGTACACGAGGTAGGGTGATATTTACCAACTTGTCAACAAAATACAACATCTTGTCTCCTCGAAGTGTGACTTTTGCTCCGATCGGCATACCTTCTCTGATCTTGAAGTTAGCAACAGATTTTTTTGCTCTCGTTGCAACCGGCTTTTGTCCTGTAATCAGCTCGATCTCCGCCATAGCGCTCTCCAACACCTTCGCGTTGTCTTTCGCTTCTCCGACACCCATGTTTACAACAACTTTTTCTATTCTGGGGATCTGCATCGGATTTGTATATCCGAACTTCTCCATCATCGCTTTGCAAATTTCATTTTTGTAGATTTCTTTTAATCTTGAAGCCATTGCCTGTTAGCCTCCTTTCTTATCGTTCTATATTTCTTCTCCGCTTTTTTTAGAGATTCTCACCTTTGTTCCGTCTTCAAGGATCTTATATCCTACACGAACACCCTTTCCGGACTTTGCATCATAGAACATAACGTTCGAATGATGGATGGGAGCTTCTTGTTCGATGATTCCGCCTTGCGGGTTCTTTTGGCTCGGTTTTGTATGTCTGAGCACCTTATTGACTCCGTCAACCAATACTCTTCCGTCTTTGACCTCAATGACCTTACCTTTTTTTCCTTTATCTTTTCCGCTGATTACTACTACAGTATCTCCGCTTTTGATCTTCATTTTATTCTGCACCTCCTTGTAGGCTTCGTTTACTACTACTTATTCTTACAGCACTTCCGGTGCCAAGGAGAGAATCTTTGTATATTGTTTATCTCTCAATTCCCTTGCAACAGGTCCGAAAATACGGGTTCCTGCCGGCGACTTATCATCTTTTATAATAACTGCGGCATTTTCATCAAACTTCAGATAAGAACCGTCCTTTCTTCTGATTCCCTGCTTCGAACGAACGATAACCGCTTTTACGACCTTTCCCTTCTTAACAACTCCGCCCGGTGTTGAAGATTTTACGGAAGCGACGATCACATCTCCTATGTTTCCCGACTTCCTTGTCGAACCTCCAAGTACACGAATGCAAAGCAATTCTTTTGCACCTGAGTTGTCTGCTACTTTTAGACGAGTTTCTTGTTGTATCATCCTCTTTGTCCTCCTTCCTGGTGAACTGCTCTTTTTCTACTCTGCAGCCTTTTCGATAATATTGACAACTCTCCATCTCTTATCCTTCGAAAGCGGACGAGTCTCCATAATTTTTACACGATCTCCGATCTTACATTCGTTGTTTTCGTCATGAGCCTTGAATTTAACCGTTCTCTTTACTGCTTTTCCATAAAGAGGATGACGTACAAACTCGACGATAGATACAACTACTGTCTTATCCATTTTATCGGATGTTACATATCCGATTCTTGTTTTTCTTAAGCTACGTTCCATGTTTTATCCTCCTTTCATCCAACGATGTTAAGCGCGTTCCTTTTCTGTTAGAATGGTCTTAATCCGTGCAATATCTCTTTTCACGTGTCTTAGTCGAACAGGATTCTCCAGTTGTCCGGTCGCCAATTGGAATCTAAGGTTGAATAATTCTTCTTTTAATTCTAATATTTTGGATGCCAATTCTTCTTTCGTCATTTCTCTTAGAGCATCAGCTTTCATTCTATTCACCAACCTTCGTTTCAATCTCTTGCTTGTTCAAATCTTCCTTTTTCATAAACTTACACTTGATCGGAAGTTTATGCATCGCCAATCTCATAGCTTCTCTTGCCTTCTCCTCGGATACTCCGTCCAATTCAAAGATGATCCTGCCGGGTTTTACTACAGCTACCCAGTATTCAGGCGAACCTTTTCCGGCACCCATACGAGTTTCAGCAGGTTTTTGTGTTACGGGCTTGTGCGGGAATATCTTTATCCACACCTTACCACCTCTACGAATAGATCTATTTAGCGCGATACGTGCCGCCTCGATTTGGTTGGATGTGATCCAAGATGGCTCCATTGCCACCAAAGCGTATTCACCGTATGCGATTTGGTTTCCTTTTGTTGCCTTTCCTGCCATCGAGCCTCTGTGTACTCTACGACGTTTTACTCTTTTCGGCATTAACATAGGTTTTTCCTCCTTCCCGTTCGGTTTTAATTAATTTCTCTCTTCGCGGTTCGGACGAGGTTTTCTCTCTTGATTTCTTCTCTCACCTTGTCCTCTTCGCTCTCCTCTTCCTTCGCCTCTTCCCTCACCTCTGCGGTTGAAGTTGTCGTCTCTTCTTCTCGGCTTTCTTCTCTGATCTTTTTGAGGCTCTTCAAGCTCTCTTTTCGGACCGTTTCTTGTAGGAAGGATCTCTCCGTTACAGATCCATACCTTTACACCCAGTTTTCCGTAAGTGGTGTCCGCTTCTGCAAATCCGTAACCGATGTCTGCACGCAGTGTATGAAGAGGTACAACACCTTCCGCATAACCTTCGGTTCTTGCCATCTCCGCACCACCGAGACGTCCGGAAGTGGAAACCTTAATTCCTTTTGCTCCCGCTCTCATCGCTCTTTGCATAGCCTGCTTCATCGCACGTCTGAACGCAATACGTCTCTCAAGCGCCATAGCGATGTTCTCCGCTACCAACTGTGCATCGGTCTCCGGTCTGGGAACCTCGCGAATATTGATGAACACCTGCTTTTCTTTTGCGATTTTTTCGACATCCGCCTTCAGTTCTTCAATGCCTTGACCGCCCTTTCCGATCACTCTTCCCGGCTGTGCAGTAAAGATATTGATACGAACGATTTTTCCCGATCTTTCTATCTCAATCTTGGAAACTCCTGCAAGATAGAGTTTCTTCTTGATAAATTCTCTGATCACGGAATCTTCCTTAATGTTTGCCGCGAAATCTTTTTTGTTTGCAAACCATCTGGAATCCCAGTCCTTATTGATTCCGACACGAAGTCCGTGAGGACTTACTTTTTGACCCATTCTGCTTTCCCTCCTATCTTTCTTTCACGATTACTTCAATATGACTTGTTCGTTTGCGAATCGCTGTCGCTCTACCTTGCGCTCTCGGACGAAATCTCTTCAATGTAGGTCCTTGGTTTGCTACGATATGAGAGATGTACAACTTGTCTCTATCCATCTCGAAGTTGTTCTCTGCATTCGCTGCAGCCGATTTTACTACCTTAGCAATAATCTGAGCACTGCTGTTCGGTGTATATCTCAAGATTGCCAATGCTTCATCTACGTTTTTACCCCTTACTAAAGAACAAACAAAACCTGCTTTTCTTGGAGATGTTCTAACGTATTTAGCAATCGCTTTTGCTTCTAATACTTTTGCTTCCATTTATTCTCCTCCTTCCTGTAAAAGGTTCTTATTTCTTAGATGATCTGTCGTCGTTCTTGTGCCCCTTGAAAGTTCTTGTCGGCACAAATTCTCCCAACTTATGTCCAACCATATCTTCTGTCAAATATACCGGAACGTGTTTTCTTCCGTCGTGTACCGCTATCGTATGACCGACGAACTCAGGAAATATCGTAGAGCTTCTGGACCATGTTTTGATCACTTGTTTCTCATTCTTTTCGTTCATCGCGACAATCTTCTTATAAAGCCCTTCGTGTACAAAAGGTCCTTTCTTTGATGATCTACTCATTTATCATCTCCTCCTTTCAAGGTTTTTATTTCTTACGTCTGGAAACGATCATGCTGTCAGACGCTTTGTTTTTCTTTCTCGTCTTGTAACCAAGTGCCGGCTTACCCCAAGGCGTAACCGGTCCGGAACGTCCGATCGGAGCTCTTCCCTCTCCTCCACCATGAGGGTGGTCGTTCGGGTTCATTACGGAACCTCTTACCGTAGGTCTGATACCCATATGACGTTTTCTTCCCGCTTTACCGATGGTTACGATCTCATGTTCAAGGTTTCCTACCTGTCCGATGGTAGCCTTGCAGTTCGCATTTACTTTTCTCATCTCTCCGGAGGGCAAACGAAGAAGTACATTCTTTCCTTCTTTCGCCATCAACTGCGCGGAAGCTCCTGCAGCTCTTACGATCTGTCCGCCTTTTCCGGCCTTGAGTTCCACGTTGTGAACGATAGTACCTACCGGCATATCCTTCATTTTCAGGCAGTTACCGATCTTGATATCGGAACCTTCGCCTGCAAATATCATATCGCCCACCTTCAACCCTTTGGGAGCCAAGATATATCTTTTTTCTCCGTCCGCATAATGCAACAATGCGATGTTCGCACTTCTGTTCGGATCGTATTCAATTCCTGCCACCTTTGCCGGAATCTGCTCCTTATCTCTCTTGAAGTCGATGACTCTATACTTTCTTTTCGCTCCGCCACCTCTGTGACGAACAGTGATCTTTCCTTGTGAGTTTCTTCCCGCATTTTTCTTCAAGGATACAAGTAGAGATTTCTCTGGCTCATGTTTTGTAATCTCATCCGACTTGAGGACTGTCAGCTCTCTTAAAGCCGGAGATGTCGCTTTATAACTCTTAATAGCCACTAATGTTCCCTCCTTATTCTATACTCCGAAGAATTCGATATCTTTGCTCGTATCTTTCAATTGAATGATGGCTTTTTTGAAGGAAGCCGTTCTTCCGACGTTTCTACCCATTCTCTTTACTTTTCCTCGGTAATTCATTGTATATACTTTTTTAACCTGTACTCCGAACACTTCTTCGGCAGCTTGTTTTATTTGGATCTTGTTGGCAGACTTTGCCACTACGAAAGTGTACTTTTTGTCTTCTGCCAATTCCATGGATTTCTCCGTGATGATGGGTCGGATTATAATATCATGTGCCAGCATTATGCGTACACCTCCTCAGCTTTTTCTACAGCGCCTTTGGTCATAACGAGGGTGTTGTGATTCAAAATATCATACACGTTCATCGTTCCGACAAAAGCTACCTGTACGTTTTTAATGTTTCTTCCGCTTCTTACGACATCAGCCTCGTGATCTCTTGTAACTACCAAAGCTTTCTTATCCGTCTTAAGCGCGGAAAGCATCTTTGCAAACTCTTTGGTCTTCCACTCGTTGAGTTTGATATCGTCAACAACGATCAGACTTCCTTCGTTCACCTTATCGGTCAACACACTCTTGAGCGCAAGTCTCTTGACCTTCTTGGGAATTGTATAGCTGTAGTCTCTCGGCTTCGGTGCAAATACAACTCCGCCGCCCTTCCATTGCGGTGCACGGATGGAACCTTGTCTTGCACGACCCGTTCCTTTTTGTCTCCAGGGTTTCGCTCCCCCTCCGCGCACTTCCGCTCTGGTCTTTGCGGACTGAGTACCTACTCTTTTGTTTGCCAAGTGATTTTTTACCACCTGATACACCGCATGCTCATTGATCGCAGCTGCAAACAAATTCTCGGACAACTCCATTTGTCCTACTTTTTCTCCGTTTATGTTAAGCACATCAACTGTTGGCATTTTCTTTCCTCCTTTCCCTTATTGTCCTATTGTCCTTTTACTGCTGTCCTGATAACAACAAGTCCTTTTTTCGGTCCGGGAACCGCTCCCTTGATCAAGAGCAAGTTCTTTTCCGCATCCACTCTTGCAACCTCAAGGTTTTGGATGGTTACACGAACGTTACCCATATGCCCGGGAAGTTTTTTACCTTTGCGAACCTTCGAAGGATCGGATGCTCCACCCATGGAACCGGGTCCTCTGTGATAGTGCGAACCGTGAGTTTCAGGTCCTCTGCTCTGCCCGTGTCTCTTGATGGTACCTTGGAATCCCTTTCCTTTGGAGATTCCTGTCACATCGATCTTCTCTCCCACCTCAAAGATATCCGCTTTGATCTCTTGAGCCAAGGAATAGTTCTCAATTCCGTCTTCCGCTTTCAATTCCCTTACATACTTCTTCAAAGCTACTCCCGACTTTGCGAAATGTCCTCTCATAGGCTTGTTTACGCGTTTTTCTTTTACTTCACCGAAGCCTACCTGAACCGCTTCATATCCGTCGGTCTCCTTTGTCTTGATCTGCGTTACCACTACCGGCCCCGCTTCTACAACAGTAACCGGGATCATAACTCCTTTTTCATCGAAGATTTGTGTCATCCCGATTTTTCTTCCTACGATACTTTTCATCGTAACTTCCTCCTATTCTTACAGCGGATTGCATTGCAATCATTCTAAGATAAGGTATATGTGATGATACCTTAACTTCATTAACACTTACAGTTTGATCTCGATGTCAACTCCTGCCGGAACATCCAGTCTTGTCAAAGAGTCGACAAATTTCGGACTCGGATTGCTGATATCGATCAATCTCTTGTGAGTTCTGATCTCAAACTGCTCTCTGGAATCCTTGTACTTATGGACCGCTCTCAAGATCGTGATGATCTGCTTTTCTGTCGGCAACGGAATCGGTCCGGACACGTTAGCACCCGCAGCTTTTGCAGCCTCGACGATTTTTTCCGCTGTCTGCTCCAACATAGCATGGTCATAAGACTTCAGACGAATTCTGATTTTTTGGTTGTTAGACATTTTTTACCCTCCTATCGTACGTTTTTCGCACGACCGACCTTCGCAAACTACCCCGGGTGTTTCGTGCTTCTTTCTCAAAAAAAGAAACATGGTCAAGTCGCCACATTCAATGATGTTGCTGCTCCGTAAAAATTCCCCGTTTCCTTGAAACGGCAACCTTTTACCTCATCGCAATGTATCTTCTGCACAAAGATACTCATATAGTTTATAAGAAAGCGGGCAAAAAAGCAAGAGTTTTTTTCTAAATTTACAACTTTTTTGTCGATGTACTCTTGCTTACAGATCCCTATGTAATACTATTCTCCAATAGAAGTGTGGCTATATCTACTTTGTGACTACGAACATCCGCCTTCTGTTGAAT
This sequence comes from Filifactor villosus, assembly GCF_042652965.1. Taxonomy (NCBI): domain Bacteria; kingdom Bacillati; phylum Bacillota; class Clostridia; order Peptostreptococcales; family Filifactoraceae; genus Filifactor; species Filifactor villosus. The sequence continues at coordinate 464 of NZ_JBHSHL010000014.1, read as the reverse complement.
ACAGGTTTCTAATATCGATAACTCAAATGAATAATAGTATAAAATAAGTGAATACCGAAACTTCTTCCAAGAAAGCGGCACACTAAGACACAAAATGATGGACCCCTTCGTTTCAAAAAATAAAAAACCTCTAAAACCAACACGTTCGATAATATGTCCGTCCACAAAAAACTGAATTTCGCCTTTTTTCGAATGATCCGCCACCTCTCCAAAACAACAAAAACTCAAAGACCGAAGATCGGCCGCCATTGACAGCCGATCCTCCCTTATCGGTATTACTTCTCCTCCAGATGCTTCCAGTGCGTATAATCGTTGTTCATAAGCACCTCTCCCTTGCCGTCCTTGGAGATCTGAACGTGGGTCAAGCTCGTCTGCTTGGCTATATTCTCCGACTCGGGAGTTTGACAGTTTAAAAGGGAAAAAATCACTATAAGCATTCTAAATGCTTTATTTTTTTGTCAAAT